>SLGN01000041.1 GCA_007123695.1 Verrucomicrobiales bacterium | reverse complement strand
TCGAGCTCCCGGGCGAAGCCGACCAGGGGGATCATGACCTCGGGATTGACCTTGATCTTCTTCTTGGCGACCTCGGCGGCGGCTTCGAAGATGGCGCGGGCCTGCATCTCGGTGATCTCGGGGTAGGCGATGCCGAGGCGGCAGCCGCGGTGGCCGAGCATGGGGTTGGCCTCGTGGAGCTGCTCGACGCGCTGCTTGATCTTGGCGGGCTTGACGCCCATCTTCTTGGCGAGTTCGGCCTGGGACTTGGCGTCGTGGGGGAGGAACTCGTGCAGGGGCGGGTCGAGCAGGCGGATCGTCGCGGGGAGGCCCTTGAGGGTCTCGAAGATCCCGGCGAAGTCCTCGCGCTGGTAGGGGAGCAGCTTGGCGAGGGCGGCGCGGCGGTCTTCCTCGGTCTCGGCGAGGATCATCTCGCGCATCGCGTCGATGCGGTCGCCCTCGAAGAACATGTGCTCGGTGCGGGTGAGGCCGATGCCCTGGGCCCCGAAGGCGACGGCGTTGGCGGTCTGCTCGGGGTTGTCGGCGTTGGTGCGGACCTGGAGGCGGGTGGCCTTGGCGCACCACTTCATGAGCTGCTGGAAGCTCTTGAACTTCTCGGTTTTCTGCGCGGCGGTGTCGCCATAGAGCAGGCCGGTGATGATCTCGGAGGGCGCAGTGTGGATCTGCCCGGCGTAGACGGTGCCGGTGGTGCCGTCGATGCTGAGGAAGTCGCCTTCCTTGAAGGTCCGGCCCTGGACCTTGACGGTCTTCTTGCCGTAGTCGATGACGAGGGCGCCGGCTCCGCAGATGCAGACCTTGCCCATCTGGCGGGCGACGAGGGCGGCGTGGCTGGAGACCCCTCCCTTGGCGGTGAGGATGCCCTCGGCGGCGATCATGCCGCGGAGGTCTTCGGGCGAGGTCTCGTTGCGGACGAGGAGGACTTTTTCGCCCTTGGCCTCGGCGGCGGCGGCGCGGTCGGCGTTGAGGTAGATCTTGCCGCTGGCGGCGCCGGGGCCGGCGGGCAGACCGGAGGCGATGGCCTTGGCCTTCTTCACCTCGGCGGGATCGAAGATGGGGGCGAGGAGCTGGTCGAGCTGCTCGGCGGGGTTGCGCAGCACGGCGGTTTCCCAGTCGATGAGCTTCTCCTTGACCATGTCCATGGAGAACTTGAGCGCGGCGGCGGCGGTGCGCTTGCCGTTGCGCGTCTGCAGCATGAAGAGCTTGCCTTCCTGGATGGTGAACTCGACGTCCTGCACGTCCTTGAAGTGCTTCTCGAGGATGGCGCGCACATTCATGAGTTCCCCGTAGGTCTTGGGCATCTGCTTCTCGAGCTCGGAGACGGGCTCGGGGGTGCGCACGCCGGCGACGACGTCCTCGCCCTGGGCGTTGATGAGGAATTCGCCGTAGAACTCGTTGGCCCCGTTGGCGGGGTTGCGGGTGAAGGCGACGCCGGACCCGGAGGTCTCGCCGGTGTTGCCGTAGACCATGGCCTGGACGTTGACGGCGGTGCCCCACTCGGCGGGGATGTTGTACTTGCGGCGGTAGACGATGGCGCGGTCGTTCATCCACGAGCCGAAGACGGCCCCGGCGGCGCCGAGGAGCTGCTCCCACGGATCGTCGGGGAAGGAGTGGCCGGTGCGGTCCTTGACGAGCTTCTTGAAGCGCTTGACGAGCTCCTTCTGGTCGTCGGCGGTGAGGTCGCTGTCGATGATGTCGCTGCCGTATTTCTCGTGCTTGAAGCCTTCGATGACGGTCTCGAAGGGCTCGTCGTCCTCGCCCTCGCGCTTCTGCACGCCGAGCACGACGTCGCCGTACATCTGGATGAAGCGGCGATAGCAGTCCCAGGCGAAGCGCTCGTTGTTGGTCGCGGCGACGAGGGCTTTCACGGTCTTGTCGTTGAGCCCGAGGTTGAGGATCGTGTCCATCATTCCGGGCATGGAGTCGCGGGCGCCGGAGCGGACCGCGACGAGCAGGGGCAGCCCCTCGGAGTCGCCGAACTTGCAGCCCATGACCTTTTCCATGTTGCGGACGCCGTCCTCCATCTGCGCGCGGAGTTCGCCGGGGTAGGTCTTCTTGTTCGCGTAGTAGTAGGTGCAGACCTCGGTGGTGACGGTGAAGCCCGGAGGCACCGGCAGCCCGATGCGGGTCATCTCGGCGAGGTTCGCTCCCTTGCCGCCGAGCAGGGCCTTCATCGAGCCGTTGCCGTCGGCTTTGCCGGCGCCCCATTTGTAGACGTACTTGGTCGCCTTGGTGCGGGCCGCCTTCTTGGCGGGGGCCTTCTTGGCGGTGGTCTTCTTCGCTGCGGTCTTGGTGGCTGCTTTCCTGGCCATGGTGCTATGTATTTGGGATCGGGGTGGTTTGTCTTGGAGAATGTTCGCCGCGCCGACGGGGATGCGGGCGCGTCCGACCGCAGGTGGGGGAGGAGCCGCCGCCGAACGGGGGCGAACGGCATGGCGCAAAGGGCTCCGGGGAGCGAGGCGGCGCAACTGTAAACGCCCGCGCCAGCCTGTCAACCGCGAGAGCTGCGACGCATGGAGTGGTGGAGTGGTGGAGTGGTGGAGTGGTGGAGTGGTGGAGTGGTGGAGTGGTGGAGTGGTGG
>SLGN01000195.1 GCA_007123695.1 Verrucomicrobiales bacterium | reverse complement strand
CCGTCGGGCGGAGCGGCTGTTCCCTTGGGAACGAGAAGGGCCTCGCGCAGTCCGAACCAGGAGCGGTCCCCGTCCTTCACGAGAATGGGGGCGTCGCCGGCAGTGGCGAGTTCGAGATGGAGCCGGTCGCCCTGCCAGTAGGCGAGGTCGTGCCGGACCCAGCGCCAGCGGCCTCCATCGAGGTTCGTCACGGGGTAGATCGTGCCGCTGCGCGGGTAGTGCTGCACGGCGTAGCGGGCCGAGCTGTTGTCGCCAGCAACGCACAGGTGCAGCTCGTATTCCCCGTCGAGTTCGAAGGGGGCCGAGGCGAGGACGGCGCGGTGCCGCGTCGAGAGCAAATGCGAGTAGGCCCCCGAGGGCAGAACGCGTGCGACGACGGGCCCTTCGGGGCCGATCGTGAAATCTCCGGGCGCGGCCGGAGCCCCCTCGGCGAGGCCCTCGCCGTAGCGGCTCCATTCGGCAAGCTGGACGGGATCGCCGAGGTCCCATCGACGCGCGGCGGCCTCGCGGAAACGGCGCTCCGCCGCCACGGCCTCGCCGAGCCGCTTGGCCGCCTCGTTCCAGACCTGGCTAAGGGCCTCGGGCCGGTCCTTGCTCCCGGCGAGGTCGCGCAGCAAATCGGGAGCGGCGCCGAGCCCGCCCCGCGTCGCCTTGGCGAGGGCCTCCCATCCAGTCGCATCCTTGGGCAGCCCCGCGAGCCAATGCGCCGCGAGCCCCTCGCGGATGCGGGCCTTGAGCGCGGCGATTTCTTCCCGATGGGCCTCCAGCACCCCCGGCGCGTCGACCGCGACCGTCGCGGGCAGGGCGGCGGTGAAGATGCCGTAGAGGGCGTAGTAGTCGGCCTGGCTGATCGCGTCGAACTTGTGGTCGTGGCAGCGCGCGCAGGAGACAGTCAGCCCGAGGAAGGCCTGCGTCGCCGCGTGGATCTGGTCGTCGGTGAAGCGCACCCGCTCCTCCAGCGCGTCGGTCGGGGAAAAGCCGTGGAAGACCATGCGCAGGTGCCCGAGGCCGAGGGCGCTCTCGTTGATTTTGCCCTCGGGATCGAGGCGCGGGTCGCCGAGGAGGTCGCCGGCGAAATGCTCGAGGACGAGCCGATCGAGCGGCACGCCGGCGTTCAGCGCGCGGATGAGGTAGTCGCGGTAGCGCCAGGCGTGGGGGATGGCCGGGTCGCCCTCGCTGCCGTGGGTGTCGGCGTAGCGGGTCCAGTCCATCCAATGGCGCGCCCATTTTTCGCCGAAGGCGGGCGAGGCGAGGAGGCGATCCACTTGAGATTCGAAATCTGAAACTTCAGATTCTTCCGGCGGCAGACCGACCAGATTGAAAGAAAGCCGCCGAACGAGAGCGCGGGGATCGGCGGGTGGCGAGGGTGCGAGGCCCTCCTCGGCGAGACGGGCGCGGATGAAGCGGTCGATGGGATGCCCGACGCCGGGGACCTCGGGGAGGGGCGGGTTGGCGATGGGCTGGAAGCTCCACCATTGCGCCCTTCGCGCCGAGACAGCCGTCCAGTCGGTGTCCTTGGCGACCTCGTCGGGCGAGGGCGCGGCATCGCGGGGGTCGGGCGCGCCCATCGCGATCCATTCGCGGAAGTCGCCGAGGACACGCTCGTCGAGCCTGGCGCCGTTTTTCGGCATCGTCAGCTCGGCGTGCTCGTGGGCGATGGCCTGATAGAGCAGGCTCGCGGCCGGGTTGCCGGGCTCGAGGAGCGGTCCGGACTCCCCTCCCCTTTCCCATCCCGGACGCGAGTCGAGCAGCAGCCCGCCTTTCGCCTTGGTCGCCTCGGAATGGCATTCGTAGCATTCCTGCGCGAGGATGGGGCGGATGCGGGACTCGAAGAACTCGATCTGGCCCGAGGTCGGCGCGGCGGGTAGGGAATAGGCGCTCGCCGCGAAGAGCGCGGAGGCGAGAAGAAAGGTTGTTATTGAGCAGAGGAGGAAGGAGATTGAATGGCGTGGGTGGTCGATAGGCGCCGCAGGACTCAACTCGCGAAGCGTCCCATCGCTGACGTCTTGATCGCCGCCTTCGCGATGCGGTTCCAGGGAATCATCACCAGAAACCTGTCTGATTTCCAACTGATCGCCCCGCACCTGAAAATCGTTGCGCCATAGCAGGGGCTTGCGCAACCCAGCTCTGCCGTAGCATGGGATTCCAGCCCATGCATCCTCGCCGATCGCCGGATTTGTGAAGGCGGCCTCGCGCCCCCTCCCGACTGAAACTCCTGCTGGTCGAGTGAGATTCCAGCGGAAATAGGCAATTCGGCGTCCGCCCCTTCGAAGGCATGGGCTGGGAGCCCATGCTACAGGGCTCCCGCGCTCGCCTTCTTCGAGCCGTGGGCAAGCTTCCGTCCTCATTCCCTTCTTCATCCCCTCAGCTTCCTCTCGGTCTGCTCCGCCGCCTCGCGACACCGCTCGGCAAGCTGCGAAAACGCCTCCTCCGGCATCCGGTGGACCGGGGCCATCACCGTGATCGCCCCGATGGGCTGGCGGTAGTCGTCGTGGACGGCGGCAGCGACGCAGTGAATTCCCTCGATCCCCTCGGCACGGTCCACGGCGTAGCCGAGCCGCCTCGCCGACTCCAGCTCCGCCAGCAGATCCTCGCGGCGCGACAGGGTCGTCTCGGTAAACCGCTTGAGCCGTCTCCCCCGCCCCCGGAACCATTCGGCCCGCTTTTCCTCGCCCCAAGCCGCAAGGATCGCCTTGCCCGGCGCGCAGGAATAGAGCGGGATGCGCATGCCCACCTCGCCGCAAACCTGGAGGGCGTGGCTGCCGCGGAACTGCTCCAGCACGAGCCCCTTTCCGTCCGCCTCGATCAGCAGTTGCACGGTCTCGCCGGTCTCATCGCGAAGACGCCGCAGGGCCTCGTGGGCGCAAAGCGCAAGGCTGCGATCCCCCTGCCGCGGCCCCGTCAGATCGAGGAGCCGGTTGGTCAGGACGTAGGCCTTGCTGTCGTCCCGCTGCGTCGCGTAGCCCATCGCCACGAGGGTCTTGAGCAGGCGGAAGACGAGATTCTGGGTGAACCCGCTGCGCCGCGTCGCCTCGGCCACGGTGAGTCCGGCCCCGTGGCGCGAGAGCAAGTCGAGCAGGGCTAGCGTCTTCGCGCCCGTCGGGGAGGGCATTTCATCGACCCCGAGTTGCGGGGCAGGCCGGGTGGCTGGCGACTTCATCTTCGTATAGGAGAGGATACTCTTAAATAAGATGGATCGCCCGTAGCGTCATCGCGCATTGCGCATGGCTGCAACCGCGAGACGACCGCCCCCCGAGAAAATCCACGGGCCGATGCGCCGCCACCGACATGCCAGAAGGCGGCGGACACCCCAAGGGCGTGCCAGGCCATCCTCGTTTCGGCAATGCACCGGGCGAGGACACAGAGCCGACACCGTGCCGGCGGCCACCGCTACTCAGGAAGGAAGCGCCGCGCCCGTCGGACGGAGGTCGCGCTTGCTGAAGTCGGCAAGGCGCCAAAGCCGTCCGCCCGAGGCGGGCTCGGACTCGCCATCGTCCTCGGCGTCGGGCGGCAAGGGAGCGAGGGGCAGGTTCAGAATCACGGCGTTGCGACCGTCTTCGGTCCTCGCCGCCCGGATCGTGCCGCCGTGGTGGAAGACGGTCAGATAGCAGGCCATCAAGTTCGTCCCCAGCTCCTCGGGCGTGTTGGAGCGGACGTAGAACGGATCGAAGAGCCTCGGTAGATCCTCCTCCGGCACGGGATCGCCGTTGTCGGCGAAAATCACCGTCACCCCGTCGCCCCCTTCGCTCAGGGCGAGCGAAACCTCGATCTCGCCGCCTTTGCGCAGGGTCGCCTTCGCCTCGTCGAAGAGGAAGCGGGCCATCTGCGCGAGCTTCTGTGCGTCGCCCTCGACGGCGGGCAGCCCCTCGGCCCCGACGACGCGGTGCGCGATGTCGTCGCGATCCTCCAGGACGATGGCTCCGGCCTCTTCGAAGAGCCCCACCAGATCGATGCCGCCGCGCAGGTTCAGCCCGCTCATCTTCGTGCCCTCGGAGAGATTCGAGAGAATCGAGGTCATGCGGTCCATCTGCCCGCCGACCTCCTCGTAGAACTCGCCCCAAAAAGAGGTGTCTTTCGGCTCTCCCTCGATCTCCTCGGCGAGCTGGTAGGGCAGCAGGTCGTAGAAGGTGCGCATCACGGTCAGGGCGTTGCGCAAGTGGTGGTTGAGACCGGCGGAGAGAATGCCGATGCTCGCCGCCTTGTCCGCCATCAGGACCTGCTGGACGGCCTCGGACTTCTCCCGCAGGAGCCGCTCGCGCTCGCGCTCGAGCTGGAAGTGCCGCAGCGCGGTCGAGAGGCGGTTTTCGAGGTCGTCGGGATCCCACGGCTTCGTCAGGTAGGAGTAGAGCAGACCGTCGTTGAGCGACTCGACGGCGGCATCGAGGTCGGAAAAGGCGGTCACGAGAAAGCGCAGCGGCTTGGGATCGTGTGCGCGGATGCGGCGCAGCAGATCCAGGCCCGACTCGCCGGGCATCCGCTTGTCGCTGACGACGATTCCGATGCGCCGATGGTTCCGGCGGAAGATTTCGAAGCCCTCCTCCGGCGTCGCGGCCGTGTAGATGGGGGCGAGACCCGAGAAGATCGCCTCGAAGTACTTCAGCGATTTGACCTCGTCGTCGATGTAGAGGATACCGTATTCGGTGGCTGCCGGTTTCATGGATGATGGGCGGGTGCGGTGGCTCGCGGGACGCGGATCGGAGGCGGAGCGGAAGGAAGGTGGTGGACGGAGGCGGGGCTCTCGGCGGCGCTTTGCTCCCCTGTGTCGTCGGCCTCGCGGCCGACGGGCAGGCGGAGCCGAAACTCGGTGCGACTGCTGCCGTCTGACTCGACATCGATGGTGCCGCGATGCGCTTCGACGATGCGGAAGCAGATGCTCAGGCCGAGACCGGTGCCCTCGCCCGCGTCCTTGGTGGTGAAGAAAGGATCGAAGATCTTTTCGCGCATCGTCTCGGGAATGCCGGGGCCGTTGTCCTCGACGGAGACGCAGACCTGCGATTCCGCCTCCTGCGCCAGGATCCGGATGCGGTTGGCGCGCCCCCGGTCGGGGGTCGAGGCCATCGCCTGGATGGCGTTGTGGACGAGGTTGACGAAAACCTGCGCGATCTGATTCTTCACCCCGCGCACGCGGATGGACGGATCGATCTCGACCTCGACGGAAACAGCGTGGTCGTCGATCTGCTTTCCAAGCATTCTCAGGGAAACCTCCACCGCCTCGCAAAGCAGGAACTCTCCCATGAGTTCACTTCTCTTGCAGGAAAACTCCCTCAGCTCGCGGACAATTTCCTTCATACGCTCGATGCTGTCCTGAATGTCCTCGACCGCCTCTTCGACGACGGGATCCTCGGGATATTTCCGCAGTCTTCTCCTTAGGAGGAAGAGGGCTTGGTTGGAATGGTTCAACGGATTGCCGATCTCGTGGATGACTCCGGCGCTGAGCTGACCTAGCGAGGCCATCTTGCCCGACTGGATGAGCTGCCCCTCGGTCTCGCGGAGTTCGCCGAGGGTGCGCTCGAGTTCCGTCGCCTTCTGACGGAGCGCGATCTTCTTCTGCCGAAGACGCTCCCGGCCCTTGAACTCCTCCACCCGGACGCGATGGTGCGCTACCGAACCGGTCACCACCACCGCGCCGGTGGCGATGAGAAACACCAAATTGCTGAAAAGACCCGATCCGGTCTTGGCGTCGAAGCCCGAAAGGATCACCGGAGCGCAGGCGAGCAGATAAAGCAGAAGGATGATTCCGGAGACGGTGAAGGCTTCCTTGTAGGTCCAGTGGAAGAGGAAGCCGATCGCCACGATGCACAGCGAGAGCGCTGCGTAGTAGATCGTGGCGGGGTCCCTCGTCACGAAGATCGTGATCGCCACGAAAACCGCCGGAAGAATCGGCAAAGCCACCGTGAAGAACTTGAAGTAGCGCCTCCCGAGCCTCGACCGCACCATTAGAAGGACGATCATGATGAGCGAGGCGCAGGTCCAACGAAGCGCAGCGAAGAGGGCCACGTATTCGGGGTAAGCGAAATGGTCGAGCACCGCGAAGAAGGAAACCATCGCAGCGGAGAAGACCGCGATGAGCTTCAGGTTCCGGAGAACGAGACGTCGGTCCTCCGCCTGCATCAAACGCCAGGCGAAGTCGCTCAAATCGGCGGGCTTGCCGGAGGAGCTTTGCGGGCAGGTGGAATTCCCTCGTTGGATCATTCTTGGGATATTTTATCTCAATTTTATTGATTTAACAGAAATTATTGTATTTTTCGTAAATTTTATTTCAACCCAGGGTGCCCGGATTGCCGCCAACCGCCTCAGCGTGACGCGCGGTTGCGGAATTATGGGACGGCGGCCAACCGAATCCGGCGGTCTGGTCCCCGTCCGCGCCGCCTCCGCGCCGCCTCCGCGCCGCGTCCTGGTGCGACAATGCGCCGCTACTCGCCCGCAAGGCGTTTGGCCTGGGCCGCCGATTCGTCGTCGAGCGAGCCCAGAGGCACGTCGAAGCTCTTGCCGTCCTTGCGCACGAGTTTGACCGAGTCCTTCGAGAGCGAGTGCATCCGGGCCTCCAGAGTCCTCCCCTCGCGGTTCCGCCAGAGGAGGAAGGCGCCTCCGTCGGCCGCGGGCGCCGATTTCGCCTCGGCGAGGAACTTCGCCTCCTCCTCGGTCGGATTGGCCTTGTCGATGACGGCGCCGGCACGGATCCAGTTTTCGATCTTCTCGATTTCGCGCTTCGCGAGCGGCCCTGCCTTGCGCGGCATGAAGTCGTTGTGCCCCGGATCCAGCTTGAGCCTTTCCACGAAGCCGCTCGTCTCCGGATCGCCCGGACGGATGATGTTGTACTTGCCGATCTGGTCCGAGAGGGTCTCGGGCTCGAGCGCGAGGCTCCCTTTCACCTCCTTCTCGTTGCTGTGGCAGTTCCAGCAATGCTTCTTCATCAGGGGCAGCACCTCGCCCACGTAGTCCACGGCCTCGGCAGAAACAGGGAGGAGAATCGCTGACGCGGCCGCGAAAAGGGAAAACGGAATCTTCATCTTGCGGAAGGAATAACGGATCAATCGGCTTCCGCTACAAGAGCCTCGGTTTCCTCGTCGAGGTAGAGCCCCTCGAGGGCCTCGCGTGCCCAGTCCTGACCGGCGGCCTGTCGGCGCAGCAGCCGCACCGACAGCACCTGGGCCATGGGCAGGTCGCTCCAGGCCTGGTTGGCGAGGAAACGCCAGTGCTCGCCCGGCTCGAAGCGCCGCGGATTCTCGGTCTGCTCGATGCAGTCCGAGCAAAGCAGAAGGCATCGGTCGAAGTCGGGATCGCGGGGCACCGGAGGCACCTCGTAGACGGAGAGCTTCTCCCCTCCCCTCTCGCAGAGTTCGCACTTCGACTTGGCCCGGCGCGCGAGATCCTTGCCGAAGGCGTTGCGCGCCGCCGTGCGCGCCTCGTATTCTTCGCGTCCTTTCGCCATGGTGTCGGAGTGTTCGGATGGCGGAAAGTTGGTCCCCTCGCCGTCGGACGGCGCATTCTATCCCCGATCGGCCCGGTGGCAAGCCCGGGCAGGAGCGGCTTGCGGGTTTGGACCGGCCAACGACGGCGGTCGCCCGGCATCAGCATTCCGTCGCGGCCCGGCGCGAAAGGTCGCCGAGAAACTCCCGCGCATTCCGCGCCCCCGTCAGAATTTCCTCGGCACTGCCGCGCCCCGCAAGTTCGAGCATGATGGTGCCGCGGAAGCGCCAACGCACGAGCTGGCAGACGAGGGACATCCAGTCGATTCGGCCCTCCCCCGGCGGAAGATGGTCGTCGCCTTTTCCCAGGTTGTCGTTCGCATGGAGCATGCGGAGGTGGCCGGAGAGCTTGTGGACAACGGTGGGCAGGTCGCCCGAAAGCGATGCGTGCCCAGTGTCGAGGCAGGTGCCAACGTTGGTCTCCCGGATCGCGCCCAACAGCCACAGCATGTCGCAGGTGCGTCCGAACAGCAGGTGCGGGAGCATGTTCTCCAGCAACAGCACCATTCCGAGTTCGCGGCAGCGAGTCGCGACGCGGTTGAGGCCATCGGCGGCGTGCCGCATCCGCCAGTACCAGTCCTGCGGGCTGGGGTGCCCCTCCTCCTCCGGGCCCGGGTGCAGGACAAGGTATCGGCAGGAGAGCTTCGCGGCGGCCTCGGTGGCGCGGAGCAGTTCTGCGACGGATTCCTCGCGCACACGGTGGTCGTGGCTCGCGATGTCGATATGTGGCGCGAAGGGGGCGTGCATCGAATGCGCCTCCATCCCGAGGAGACGCATCTCGCGTGCCGCCGCCTCGACCTGCTCGTCGCGATGGTAGTCGAGATGCGCCGGAAAGGAGCAAACCTCGACGAGGGTGAAGCCTCCGTCGCGCAGGGCGGGTAGCGCGTCGAGGATCGGGGTCTTGTAGAAGCATCCCGTGGAGATGCCGCAGGGCCAGTCGCTCATGTCTCGGAACAGTTTGGGGGGGAGGTTTTGCCTTGGCGCCTCTGCCTGCGGGAGCGCAGCAGGGCATCGCGCAGAGGAACGAGGTCGCAGGGCGGAGCGTCCGGCCAGCAGAAGCCCTCCGCCGACTGCTCCGGGCAGGAGAAATCGCCGAGTTCGTCGAGACCCACCTCAATCTGGCCCGCGAAGAGCCTCACGTAGAAATCGGCGCGGAAACCGGGATTGTAGCCGTGCCAATGCCCGCCCCACCCGTAGGCCGGATCCTCGAACTTCGAGCGCACCAGTCCGGCGATGTGGCGGGGATGCCAGCCCTTTGCCAGGAGGACCCGAGTGACCATCCGCATTCCCGAGGGCTTCAGCAGCAATTCGTTCGGCCCGCGCAGGATCCGCCGCACGCAGCCCGGCAGATCCTCGAGGGGCGTGCGTCCGTAGGTCGCGGGCCAGTCTTCGGGCGGATCGTGGGTGCACTCGTAGAAGCGCCGATGGAAGGCACGCAGGGGCGATTCAAGATACTCCTCGAACAAGCGCGCCGTGCCCGCCGCCTCGTCCGGGATCTCGGCGACGCAACGCCGGGCGAGGGCGGCGATGTCCGCAGCGTCCTGTCGCACCTTCAAGGCCTGCGCCACATCCATCTCGTGCAGCGGGATGCAATGGCAGGGCCTGATCTGCCCCTCGACTCCGCAGCGCCGTGCAATCCCGCTGCTCCACGGCTTCAGGTAGCGGGTGAAGGGGATTCGGATGCCGCGTGCCTCGAGCGGATCGCCGTATTCCGAGAGATCGACCGAGACGAGCTCGCGCCCCCCTGCGGCGCCGGGCGGCACCTGCACCGCCGTGATTTCCACTGGCACCTCGACCGACCGCGTCGCCTCGAGAACGCGGTGACCGATGTGCTCGGCGAGCAGGCCGAGATTGGCGAAGATCGGATCGCCGCCACCGTTGTCCGCCGCGGGCTCGAGGTGGCCGATGCGACGAGCGAGTTCGGACTCTCTCGGAAAGCGCCAGACAAAATGGTGGCCCTGCCCCGTGACGAGGTGGAGCGGCCGGATCCGCCAGTCGGCAAGCAGCTCCTCCACCGCCGCGACGACAGGCTCCTGCAGGCGGAAGGCCCGCCATGGGTCGGTGAAGGCGGCGGCAGGATCGTCGTGGTTCACATACTCGATGTCTAGGTGAACGAGTACGGAACGGGTGTCGTAGAGCGAGCGAGAGAGACCGGCGCCCTCCGCGAGAAGATCGTCGAGCGAATCAAGTCCGAATCGGTCCGGCTGCGAGGGATTTTCCGAATCGGTCCGCACGATGTGGACGGCCGTGGCTCCCGCCAACGAGGCCCCGGAACAACCGAGAAACTCGAGAATGCGCCGCCGCACAATCTCGTCGCCGACGAGCTCGGGGATTGCCCCCCGCGCCGCGCCCGTTGCAACATCCTCTTCCATACGCCTGCCAGTATTCAAATTTAACCCAATGCCGACAAGTCTGCTCGCGCCGCGATCCCGTAACTGCATGGACTGGGCGTGCCGGATATCGGGCCTTGCCGGAAGCGGATCGAATCGGTTACCTTCGGGGTTTTTCCGAGGGGATGATGGACCGCCCCGCTCTTCATGCTCGACATCCCCACCCGCCGCTCCCTTCTGCAACGTT
>SLGN01000692.1 GCA_007123695.1 Verrucomicrobiales bacterium | reverse complement strand
GCGTGTTTGCTTGCAGCATGAAGGAGGCGGTTCGCGGGGCGCTGGCACACCTCGGCCAGATCGGACTGCTGGCCGCCGGGAGCTTCGTGTCGCTCGCGCCGGGGCGCTTGCGCCTGCGTGCCGCGCTCGCACAGGTCGTGGCGATCGGGATCGGCTCCCAGTTCGTCGTCATCGTCACCGGCGCCTTCACCGGGGCGGTCTTCGCGGCCCAGGCCTACTTCAAATTCCATGAACTGGGGATGGGATCGGCGACCGGTCCGGTGGTTTCCATCGCTCTGTGCCGCGAATTTGGACCGGTGCTGGCGGGCCTGATGGTCGCCGGGCGCATGGGCGCGGCGATGGCCGCGGAAATCGGGACGATGCGCGTGACCGAGCAGATCGACGCGCTCCGCGCCATGGCGGTGGACCCGGTCGAGCATTTGGTGGCGCCTCGCCTCGCCGCGATCCTCGTCTCCATGCCGGTGCTGGTGGCCGAGACGATCTTCTTCGGCATCGTCGCGGCGCTGGTCCTAACGGTCGGGTTCTTCGGCGTGCCGGAGGCGTGGTTCACCGGCCAGCTCCTCGCCCACAGCACCCCGGGCGACGTCGTCGCGGGTCTCGTCAAGGGAACCGTCTTCGGAGCGATCCTCGTGACGGTCTCTTGCCACCGCGGACTCACCGCCGGCGACGGAGCGGTGGGAGTGGGCCGGGCGACGACGCGCGCGGTCGTCGATTCCTCCCTCGCCATCCTCGTGACGAACTTCTTCCTCTCCCTGCTCCTGGAGCGCTGGTTCCCCATCGCCAGCGTCGGTCTCTAGCTCCGCCCACCTTGTCTTTGCCCATGGAAAATGCACCCCCGGACGATTCGCCCTTTTTCGAGGTCTCGGACCTGCGTCGGGGCTTCGGCGGCCACGAGGTGCTGCGCGGCGTCTCCTTTTCCGCGCCCCGCGGCCGCACCACGGTGATCCTCGGGGGCAGCGGAGCCGGCAAGAGCGTCCTGCTGAAGCATCTCAACGGGCTGCTCCGACCCGAAGCAGGCACCGTGCGCGTCCTCGGTCACGAGATCGGCCCCCTCTCCGAGCGCGAGCTCGCGCCGATCCGTCGGCGCATCGGCGTGCTGTTCCAGGGCGGCGCCCTCTTCGACTCCCTCGACGTGGGCGAGAACGTCGCCTTCCCCCTGCGCGAGCGGGGTGAAAAGGACGAGTCCCGCATCGCCTCGCGGGTCGCCGAGGTGCTGGACATGGTCGGTCTCCCAGGGCAGGAGCGCAAAATGCCCGACGCCCTCTCCGGCGGGATGCGCAAGCGGGTCTCCCTCGCCCGCGCCCTCGCGCCGCAGCCCGAATGCCTCTTGTGCGACGAGCCCACCGCCGGGCTCGACCCGATCCTCTCCGAAAGCATCACCCGACTGCTCCGGCGTCTCCAGGAAGAGCTGGCCCTGACCTCGGTGATCGTGACCCACCACCTCGGGGCGATGCGCTATGTCGCCGACCAGGTCGTCTTCCTGAAAGACGGCACGGTGCGCTACATCGGTCCCGTCGCGGGCTTCGAGTCCTGCCCCGACGCGGCGGTACGGAAATTCATCGCCGCCGACGAGATCGGGCGGGGCTGACGGGAGGCCAAATCACGGCCAGCGCAACAGCGGCCCGTCGTCGGAGTCGAGCAAGGTCAGGCCCCGCAGGCGCACGGTGCCGGTTCCGGCGCAGGGATCGAGCCGCAGGGCGTGGAGCCGCTGGCTCTCCTCGATCGCGATCTCGTGCTCGTGCCACTCGCCATCGTGCGCCACGTCGAAGCTGACGCGGCTTCCTCGGGTGAGCGGGGTCTTGGGATCGGTGGTCCAATAGATCGCACCGGGGCCGCTTGCGTCGCTTTGCGCCTCGAAGCGCAAGCGATACGGCCCGTCCTGCACCAGGCGCGGCAGCCGGTCGAAGGCGAGGCCCGGATCGTCGCCGCTGCATTCCAGCACGAGCAGCTCGTCCTCGATCTTGAGCTTGGTGTCCCGGCGGGCACGAATGCCGTGCGCGCGATTGTTGGCGGCCTGCCCGCGCGTCCGGGTGCCTGCGACGCCGCGCGAACTGGTCACGGCGCCCAGCTCCCCCGTGTAGACCGACCACTCCTTGTGAAGATGCGGCCCCGCTTCGCCAGCCACGGGCACCTGTTCCTTGGCCGGCGCCCGCAGTGTTTCGGCGGCCATCCGGTGCCATTGCGCGGCCATGCGATCGACGATGTCCGGGTGTTGCTCCGCGAGATCGTTCAATTCGGCGCGGTCCTCGGCCAGGTTGTAGAGTTCCCACGGCTGGCTGCGGAAGGAGACCAGCTTCCAGTCGCCGTCGCGCAGCGCGCGGTCGCTGCTGAAGAGCTGATGGATGGGCGGGCGGCTTTCGAGCCCTTGCCCGGCCAGGATCGGCAGGAGGGAGACTCCTGCCAAGGGTGTCAGATCGCGACCGGGGTAGCTTTCCGGATGGGTCGTGCCGGTCAGTTCGAGCAGGGTCGGCAGAACGTCGACCAGATGGGCCGGGGTGTGATCGAGCGTGCCGGGCTCGGTCTGCAACCCGGCCGGCCAGTGCACGATGGCGGGAGTGGCGATGCCGCCTTCGAACTGGTTCTGCTTGTAGTAGCGGAACGGTGCGTTGCGTGCCCAAGCCCAGCCGGTGCTGTCGCTCCACGAAGCCACGCCGTCGTAGGGCTCGCGGTCCATGCCCTGACTGACCCGGTCGTAGGGGCAGGCACCGTTGTCGGAGAGGAAGAGGACGAGGGTGTTGTCCAGCTCGCCCGCCGCCTCCAGATCCGCGATCAAGCGTCCCATCTCCTGGTCGACGCGGTCGATCAATCCGGCGTAGGCCGCCATCCGGCGCGCCTCCCACTGCTGGATGTCGGCCGGCAGATCCTGCCAGGCCGGCAAATGGTCCGGACGCGGCGAGGCCTCGATGTCGCGGCCGAACAAGCCCAGCTCCCGCTGCCGCCGAACCCGGCGCTCGCGCATTTCGTCCCAGCCCTCGTCGTAGCGGCCCAGATATTTCTTGTAGTCCGCCTCCAGCGGCTGGAGCGGCGCGTGCGGCGCGTTGAAGGCCAGGTAGAGGAACCAAGGCTGTTTCTCCGCCCGGGCCTCGGCGAGGAATCGGAGGGCGAAGTCCACCTTGGTGACCGTAGTGTAGAACCCCTCCGCCGGGATCTTCCACGGCTCGCCGTCGAGCCGGAAGGAATTGTCGCCATGGTAGTAGCTGCACGCCCCGGACAGGTGGCCGAAGTAGCGCTGGAAACCGAAGTCGATGGGTTGCTTGGTCAGGTGCCACTTGCCGGACATGGCGGTGAAGTAACCGGTCGGCTGGAGGATTTCCGGGATGATGACCGCGCGGCTCAGCTTCTCGTCGCCCGCCTGGCGGCACCAGCGTCCGCTCAGCAGACTGACGCGCGAGGAATGGCATTTGGCGGTGTTGTAGAACTGGGTGAAGCGCAGGCCCCCGGCGGCGAGACGGTCGAGATTCGGCGTGTCGATCTCCGAGCCGTAGCAGCCGAGGTCGGAGAAACCGAGGTCGTCGGTCAGCACGAGCAGGATGTTCGGGCGGTCGGCGGCAGCGGCGGAAAACGCGAGGGCGGCGGCGAGGAAAGGGAGCAGGACGAGGCGCGACATGGCGGGCGGTTGGGGGGGAAGTTCGGCGAATAAGAAAACGGTTCCTCGCGACAATTCCACGCTCGCGTTCAACCGAGGCTACCATTGCTGAGTTGACATCCTTGGGGGCGGGCGCCGGGAAATGGCGTTCTGCAAAGATCGGAAGAGATGGGTTAACGAGGTCTGCGGACCACAGCCACCCGGCGCATTGGCGAATGTTGTGACTGTCTGTCGATGGCACGGAAGCGCACGACAACGCGTCGGCTCGCAGGTGCGAGGCGCACTGTAGCACGCCAGGAGGCGAGGCCTCGCGCCCTACGGAACTTCGCCCGGCCGGGCTTGAACTCGACGCGGGCAAGGCCCGCCTGCGACGCAGCGGTGCCGCGGATGACAACCCTGCTACCCGAGATCCGTCGAACGCGCCCGCCGCGGACTCGAACCACGGGGCGGGCCATCGGCGCGGCGTCCACGAGCGAGACGAACTGTTCGATGGAACTGGCGTTCGGCGCAAAGAATCGGATGCGGGAGTTCGCGGTGTGGGTCAGCAATTCATAGGCAAAAGTTTCCGACGTCGTGGTGAAGGGCCCCTCCATCCGGACGCGCAGGCCCTGAAACGAGAAGGGCCCGCCTGCGCTGTAGAGGGCTTCGATTTCGACCTGGTTTCCGTTCTGCCGGTAAGTCGCCGAACTGCTGAGCTCGGTCAGCACGGATCCTGTCAGCCCCAGGAACTCGAGGGTCAAGGGGCTGGTGTTCGAAGCGTTGAACTCGTTGAGTGGTCCCCGTAAGTAAAACCGAACGCTGACGAAAACGGTCCCGGCGAATTCCGGCTGGTTCGTCGGCAAGCTGACGGCGATCCGCTTGCCGTCCGGCGGCCTCGCGGTGAAGGCGACCGACTCGATCTCGTTCAGGTTCGCGGTGAAGCCCGTCGGGGCAACGTTGAACTGGTTTCCGAGCTGGCCGAGTTCCGGGTCGAAGTCCGAGACAACGGATCCTGCCAAGTCGACGGTCAATTCGATTTCGGTCGCAAGCAGGGGGAACGAGCAGAGGGACACGCCCACGGCCGAGGCGAGCAATGAGAGCAATGTCGATACGGCTTTGCAGACCATCCCTCTGAAATTTCCCCAAAGGTGGTGCGGGCGCAAGCCGAAGTGCGGGAATTCCGCGGCGCGGCCCTCAATGCGTCGGCGCGGCGACGGTGTTGTCCATGATCTCGCGGCGCCGCGTCTCGACGATGCGGGAGCCGATCTCCAGCGCGGTCTGCTCGAGGCTGAGCCGCAGATGGCCGACGACCCGGTAGTCGGCGGTAGTCGGTCGAGGCGCCATCCTCGATGGCGGAGAACTGCTCTCGTCCGCCTCCGCTTCGGAGATCGCCGGGCACGTTGGTCTTGCCCTCCCGGTTCTGGCCCCAAGCGAGCACCTTGCCTTTCTCGGTGAGACTGAGGCTGTGCTGTTCGCTCATCGTGACCTGCCGGAATCGTGCGCCTGCGACTTCGGTCGGCAGCAAGACACGGCTGTTGCCCTCAACAGTCGAGATCGTCCCAGTCGAGTTCCGACTGAGGAGGGTTGGTCTTGCGGACGTTCGGAGCGTCGGCCTCGGGAAGGTGGGCGGAGAGCCGGGCCTTGACGGGAGCGAGCGCCGGATCCGTGGCCAAGTTGCGCCATTCATGCTCGTCGGCTCGATGGTCGTAGAGTTCCTCCTCGCCGTTGCGGTAGTGGATGTAGCGGTAGCGCCCGTCGCGGATGGCGTGGTTGCCGCGCCCCCAGGTGGAGAGGACGGGGCGGCCGCGATCGTCGCGTTCGCCGACGAGGAGCGGGGTCAGGTCGATGCCGTCGAGATCATGGGCGGGGCGACCGATTCCGGTGAGCGCGGCGAGGGTGGGGTAGAGATCGACAAGGCTGACGGGGGTATCGAGGGCCTGCCTCGGGTAGCCGGGCACGCTGATGGAGAGGAAGACGCGGGTGGCCTGTTCCCAGAGGGTGTACTTGAGCCAGTGGTTCTTTTCGCCGAGGTGCATGCCGTTGTCGCTGAGGAAGACGACGATGGTGTTTTCGGCATGACCGCTGGCCTCGAGGGCGTCGAGGACGCGTCCGATCTGCTCGTCGACGTAGGACATGGCGGCGCAGTAGCCCTGGATCAGCTCCCGCCACATCCCCCGCTTGACGATCTCGACGTGGTGGCGGTCGGACCAGGACATGAGCCGACCGCGCGGGGGCAGATCCTCGAGGTCGAAGGGATGATAGCCGACCGGCACCTCGACTTCCTCGAGGGGGTGGCGGTCGAAATAGCGGGCGGGCACGGCGAAGCGCACGTGCGGGCGCCAGAAGCCGACGCCGAGGAAGAAGGGGCCGTCGTGCGGTTGGGAAAGGAGGGCGATGGCGCGGTCGGCCTGCTCGGTGTCCTGCTGCCATTTCTCGGGGTCGTCGCGGTCCCAGTCGTCGGGGAGTTTGCCGAGGGAGAAGCTTTCCGTGCCTCCGTCGCGCAGGGTGCCGGGCAGGAGATGGGCGAAGAGGTCGCTGTCCCGGTGGCGGACGTGCGCGCTGGAATTGTGGGGTCTGGCCAAACCGGGGCTGTAGTCCGGAATGCTCGCGACCATGGTATGCGCGATCTTTCCGTAGCCGGCCGCGAGGTAGCCCGCCCCTCGGAAGCGGGCGACGAGGGTCTCGGCCCCGGCGATCCAGGTCTCGGGGGATTTCTGCGAGTTGTAGTAGATCCCCGATCGGGAGGGCTCCACCCCGGTGAGCATCGCCGCGCGCGAGGGATTGCACGCGGGGGCGGCGCAGTAGGCCTGGCGGAACCAGGTGCCGCGTTCGGCGAGGCGTTCGAGGTTCGGGGTCCGCAAGGGTCCGTCCTGCCCGACGCTGTGGAGCTGGGGCGCGGCGTCGTCGATGACGATCATGAGGACGTTCCACCGGTTCGCCTCCTCCTCGGCTGCGCCCGCCATCGAGAGGGAAAGGGCCGCGAGCAAGAGCGGGGCGAGGGCCTGCCCGGGGCTCTGGAGACAAGGGACCCGATTCGTCCGCGAGACGAGCTGACGCCAAGCTTCTGCCAAATTCCGTATCATGGCGGCAAGGTCGCCGGATTGGCTGGGTCTGCAAGCCGCAGAACCTCACGGACGCCGGTAGCGTCCGGACCAGCGCGCTTCGCGGTCGAGCCAGCGGTCGAGCCAGGCGAAGCTGTATTGTCTCGCGAGCGGGGGATAGCTGTGGCCGCCGGGATAGGAGAACCAGCCGAAGCAGTCGCCCGCGCCGATGCGCCCGAGCTCGCGTCGCATTTGCTCGGGGGAGATTTCGGAGCGCTCCTCGTAGTAGCTGAGGGTCTGCGCGTGGCTGCGGCGTGCGATCCGCGCCTCGACCGCGCTGGGCAGGCCCTCGGCGTCGCGCCAGTCGTGGTAGATCCGGGCCACCGAGAGGCATTTTCCGATGAGGTTGCGGCGGTTGTAGAACTCCCATTCGCTCGAGAGGATCAGCAGGGGGCGAGGGGCCACCAGCATCATGAGCTCGTCGAAGTCGGTCGGGACGGGCAGCTCGGGATCGTCGAGGTAGGGGCGGAACTTCCTGATATAGACGTAGGTGCCTTTGGGGCGGGCCCAGTGATCGGCGGGCCGGTGCCAGTCGAGGACGCCGCCGACGCTGATCGTTGCCGTGATTCGCGGCTCGAAGGCCCCGGCGAAGACGGAAGTGTGGCCGCCGAGGGACAGGCCGACGCAACCGATGTGGAGGGGGTCGACGAAGGCGAGGGTCTGGAGGAAGTCGACGCCGCGCCGGATGTCCCAAGTGTTCTTCCCGACGATGGACCAGTCGGGGTGGCGTTCGTAGAAGGGGCGAGAGTCGAGCGGCTCGGTCCCGGGCTCGACGCGCTCGCCGTCGGTGAGGAGATCGATGCAGAGGGTGACGTAGCCGTGACGGGCGAGATGCAACCCGTAGGAGCGGCCTCCCTCGTCGGTGTCGGGCGGCTCGGTCGGGGTGCGGCCGCAAAGTCCGGCGGTCGCGTCCTTGCCCGAGCCTCGGGTGGTGCTGTGGATGCAGATCATCGCGGGGGCGGGTCGCTCGGCAGCGGCCTCCTCGGGCACGAGGAGCCAAGCGGTGACGCGATCCTCGCCCTCGCTGCGGAAGCTGACGTGGTAGCGGGCGATGCGGCCCTCTTCCTCGTCGATCTGTTGTTTGAGCACGGCGAGCGCTTCGCCACCGAGACGCTCGGAGGGGCAGCCCTCCCGAAAGTCGACGAGGCGCTGGACGGCGTCGAGGGGAGGGCTTTCCTCTGGGAAATCGCCCAGCAGGTCGAGCCAGGCCCGCTCGATCCGGCGGCGGCGCTCGGGCCAGGGCAGGTCTTCCCCCGCTTCCCGGGCGCTGGCCGCCGCCGCGCCGAGTGTCGCGCCCGCGACTGCGGAGGCGCCGCCCGCGAGGACGCCCCGACGGGTGAAGGAGGATCCGGGCTGCTTCATCATGGATGCGTTGGTTTCAGGAGAGGCGCGGGCTCGGCCAAATTTCTGATTCGATCTCCGTTTCCATACCATTCAGTTCACTTCTGGTCGAAGGCGATCTTTTTTCTATTTGTCCCTGTCCTTTTTATTCCCTCGGCTCCCTTCCCGCCGAAGGCCTCGAGTCGTGAGGGGGGGGCGCAAGCTCTCCAAAGCCTGTTCGAGGACGCTGTCCCGGTCGGCGATGAAGTCTTCCGGGCACGGCTGGGCGGGCACGTCCACGGCGACGCCGATGCCTTCGAAGGGGCGGCCGTCGGGGCGGAAGGAGACCATCGTGGAGAGTTTGAAGTCGATGCCGGATCGGGGCAGCCGCACCGAGCGCGAGCTGCCGCTGGCGCCCCGGCTGCCGACGCCCATCAAGGTGACCTGGGGCAGAAGCGAAAAGGCTGCGAGGAAGCCGTCGCTCGCCGAGACGCATCGCTCGTCGCAGAGGACGATCACGGGGCGGTCGTAGTGCCAGTGCGAATTCTCGCGTTTCAAGACCATGAAATGCCAGTCGCTGAACTGCTCTCGCGGCAGGGGAAAGCCTGGCTCGAAGCCTGCCATGATAGCGTCGATGGCGGCCCCGTCCTCCTCACTCCATCCGGGCCAATCGCGCCGGTGGGTCGGGCGGTATTCGATGTGGTCGGAGCGGAAGCGGGGCGCGAGCCGGAAGGCGGCGACGTTGCAGACGAAGGGACCGTCCTCGGGCGGCTGGAAGTAGCCGAAGAGCGCACGCAACAGTCCGTAGCGTCCGCCACCGTTGCCGCGCAGGTCGATGACCAGCCCCTCGGTGTCGCGAAACTCATCCATCAGCCGCTTCGCTCCGGGGACGAGATCGTCGTCCATGGCCGGCAGGCGCAGGTAGCCGATCTCGCCGATCTCGCCGGACTCGCCGGACTCGCCGATTCGGCGGCTGACGCCCAGGCGGATCTCCGCGAGGCTGGAGAAGCGATTCCGGCAGGGCAGGGTCATCTGGCGCCGCTCGCCCTCGGCGTTGGCGAAGACGAGCGCAACCTCGGTCGACTCGGCGATGCCGAGGTCGCGCCGCAGGATGTCGATGCGGCGGATACCCTTGAGCGCTGCGTAAAGGTTCTGGGAACCGCTGCCGACGGGCGCGTATTTCAGCGCCGCGTCGAGCCAGTCTTGCAGCGGCCAGCCGTCCACCTCAACGAGGTAGGGATGGTCCGGCGCAACGAAGGAGGAGTAGTCCCGATTCACCGCGATGATGCCGCCGCACGCGCTGGCGAGGCGGAAGGGGAGCCAGAGGCCCGGCTCGTCGTCGTCCGCCGCGCAGGTGATGCTGCTGTGGCAGTCGCCGATGGGCGAGAGGATCTTGCGCAGCTCGCGGGCGAACTCGGAGGCGCTGATCGAATCAGGTAGGCGGCGCCTCAGCTCCTCGACGGATTCGAAGGGTCGAGATTCGCGCAGGGCGAGGTAGGCTCCCTCCTCCCCGAGTCGCTTCGCGAAGATCTCCAGGTCCTCGAGGGCTTCGGCCTTGGTGAGGGTCGCGTGCGGGTCGTCCGTCGCTTCTCGGGCGTGCAGGCTTGCGGAAAGCGCTAGGAAGCCGGTTGCGAGGAGCGCCGGGGTCGAGACGAGAAGAAGGGAGCGTACGAGGAGTTGGGACATTGTCTTTTGGCAATCGGGTTCTCACGGTTGACAGCGCGTGATGACAATTTGGACCGCATGGGGCGTGCTTCATAGCGGATTTTGCCGTTGAATCGGCGGGTCGAGCCCTTGCCTTGCGAATTGAATCGCTGCGTGCCTGTTCGTCGCCTCTCTCCGAAGGGTTTCGAGTTTACGATAGGGTTATTTTATTACAGATAGAAAATTGCTAAAATCTGGAGATTGGTTTACTTTTTGCAAGGAAATTGGGAAACGCATTTTCATATATGAGAACAGCGAGACTCGTGGGTTCTGGAATAGCATTTTACCACATCATCTCCCGCGTCGTTGACCGGCGCATGGTTTTTCAGGGTAAGGACAAGGAGATCTTCCGCAAGATCCT
>SLGN01000494.1 GCA_007123695.1 Verrucomicrobiales bacterium | reverse complement strand
CGTGGTGGCTCACGCCGGTGAAGCGCATGCGCAGCCAGCGGTTCCCCTTGCCCCGTTCCCCGGTGTTGAGGAAGACCTTGTCGCGGTAGCGCTCCGGGGCGTCCTCGCGCCGCCAGCCGCCGGTGTTGTCGGGGTCGGCGCCGAAGACGAGGTCGAGCCAGCCGTTGTTGTTCAGGTCGGCTGCCTCGCCGGAGATGCCCTGGGAGTCGATGCCGCTGATCTGCTGCGGCAGGGGTTCGAAAGTTCCGTCTCCCAGATTGCGGTAGAGCACCGAGCGGCCTTCGCGACGCGTCGTCCCGTCCCGCCGGTCCATGACCACGAAGTCAATCCAGCCGTCGTTGTCGAAATCGCCGAAGATGATGTCGGCCCAGTAGGGGCGCTCGTCCATCGGCGAGAGTTTTTTCCGGCCCGGCTGCGACTCGTAGTTCGGGCCGCCCCGAGGCGTCCAGTTCGCGAGGTGCTCGGGCACTTCCATGCCGTGGAACTCGTACCACTCGCGGTGGGTCCAGTTGAGCGACTCCAGCCCGGCGGCGGCGGTGGCCTCGTCGAACTGGAGATCGCCGAGGTTTCGCCAGAAACGTCCGCCCACGTCCTCGGCACGCGGTGCCCAGCCGGGGTCGCTGGGACCGACGGCGAGCACGTCGAGCAGGCCGTTGTTGTTCACGTCGGCCAGCGCCACGTAGGGCAGGCCGGGCGCGGGCGACTCGGGCACGAGCTGCCGCTCTTCGTCGCTCCAGCGGAGGCGGCCCTCCACGGCGAGGCCGTTGCCGGTGACCTTCTCGAAGCGGGCCTCGCCCGTTTCCGCCAGCAGATTCCTCCAAACCCACACGCCCTGGCGGTATTCGGCGGGCGAGAACTCCGAATGCGGATCGCGGATATCGACGTGGTAGGTCTGGATCAGATCGAGGTCGCCGTCGTTGTCCAAGTCGGCGAACTGGATGTCGGGGCCGGCCTTGTCCATGTCGGGGTCGGCGTGCCAACCTCCGAAGTCCGGGACGCGGTCGCTACCGCCGATGTCCTCGAAGCGACCGGAAAGGAAACCGCCCGCTCCCGGACGGAAGAGGTAGAGCCGGCTGTGGGGAAGGCCGCCCATGGTGTCGCCGATGTTGTCGCAACCGATGGCGAGGTCGAGCCAGCCGTCGCCGTCCACGTCGGCAAAGGCGGTCTGGCGGTTGTAGGCCAGCTCGTTCGAGGCCCCGAGCGCGCCGGGGACTTCGCGGAAGCGGTCCCAGGCGCCGTCGCTGAGGAGGAGGGTGTTGCCCGGCGACTCGGCGCCAGGGCGGAGCCGTCCGGCGGTTACCGGCGAGCTGCGGGTGATGAAAATATCGAGAAAGCCATCGCCGCTGAGATCGACCAGGTTGGGAATCTGGCTGGCGCGTCCGAACGATTGCGCCGAAAGGCGTTCGCTTTCGATGTGGATCACATGCTCCTCGAAGGCCTTGCCCTCGCGATTGATCAGCACCCGCAGCCAGTCCTGCTGCGGGATGGGATTGCCCCTCGGCCCCTTCGGCAGGTGGATGCCGGGAGTCGATTGGGTTCCGACGAAATCAATCCAGCCGTCGCCGTTCAGATCCGCGAGGGCGAAGCCGTTGGTGCCGGCTTCGACGTCGGTCAGGCCGGGAAACTCCGTTCGCCGGAAGAAGGTGGCGGCCTGGCCGCCGTCGGTGGCGCCGGAGGCGTCGGGGGCCTCGGTCGCGTCCGGAGCGGGGCGGTTGCGGTTGCGGAAGTAGGCCCGGAGTTCCTCCAGAGTGATGAAGCCGTCCCCGTCGGCGTCGATCTCGTCGAAATCCAGCGTCGGCGGCAGCTCGTCCCGGCTGAGCCTGCCGTTCCCGTCGGCATCGGCCCGCTCGAAGCCCTCGCGAATCCGGTCCGCCCCGCCCGCGGCGCCGGAGCGGCCTTGGGGAGCCGACGGCGTCCCGGCATCGGGTCGCGGCGCGGCGGGCGGCGCTGCCTTGAGGCTCCCACCTAGCTCGGCATTGCGGCGGTCCTGGCGGATCCACTGCGGCGCCATCATCTGGGCGTCCCACTCCGCGTAGATCCGTTGCAGCTCGGCCAGCTTGTCCGGTCGGCTCGCGGCGAGGTCGTTCTGCTCGGAGATGTCCTCCGCGAGGTCGAAGAGCATCGGACTGCCGGAGCGGGGCGCGCTGACGAGCTTCCAGTCGCCGACTCGGGCGGCGTGCTGCCTCCCGGACCGCCAGAAGAGCGCCTCGTGTGGGCGTCCCTCCTTTTCCCCGGTGAGAAAGGGCAGCAGATCGACGCCGTCGATCCGCGGCTCCGCGTCGAGGGGCAGGCCCGCCGCCGCCAGCGCGGTGGCGTGGATGTCGAAGCCCATCACGGGATGCCCGTAGACCGTGCCGGAGGGGATCGTGCCCTTCCACTGGGCGATGAAGGGCACGCGGATGCCGCCCTCGAAGACCTGTCCCTTCGCCCCCCGCAGCGGCTCGTTGAGGGAGGCGTTCTTCTCGGGGATGCCGCCGTTGTCGCTGTATCTTAACTTCTCGCGTGTCTATATTTCATAACTATGGTTAGATCCTACCTCGATTGGAAGTAATTTATATTGCACCTCCGAAATATATATATAAAT
>SLGN01000096.1 GCA_007123695.1 Verrucomicrobiales bacterium | reverse complement strand
GTGGATTTTCTAGCCGGCTCTTCGTGAAGGTCCGGAACGCTAGGACCGAGGTGCGCCGGTGATCCGTCGGAGGCATTGCGGTTGTAATGGGGTGGCGCTGGGTTTTGGGGCGTGATGGAGTTCAGGTGGACCGCCGGGGCTCCGCAGGCGGCCTGAAGGCCGGGACTGCTTTGTCGCGCAACAGCTCGTGGAGCGGGCCGGTTGCCGGTGGCTGCGAAGCCCTCGATGCCCTGAAAGCGCTCCTTGATGACATTCCCCGAGGCATCGTGTCGACGCTGGGAGACGAGGGCATTGCCGACCGCACCGGTCTCGGGATCGACGGAGCAGGTCTCGTCCTTGTAGCTGCGGTGATGGGCGTCGAAGTGGGCTTTGGACCTCGTGGTGAGGTTGGCGAGAAAGGAACGAATCAAAAACGCGCCGATTCCGATCACGGCCCAAGTTGCATCGGGTTGCGTCCTTTTTGCAACGATCATCGGAAGGCAGGATTGGCCGACTTGCGGGTTGGCGTCAAGCAGCAATGAGGGACGAAAACGCAAACCCGACCCTGATCGGCGCCTTGGTGGGTCGGGTTGCTCCGGTGGACCGGAGGGATTTGGACTGGCTCGATGCTGCCTGCGAAGATGCCAGGAAGTTTCGAACAACCGGCGCGGGACCGCTGCGGTGGTGCGAGCGAGCGGCGGCCGCCAAACGATCGGGACGCCGACCTTGTTCACCACGGCGCCCGAAGCAAGGATGTTGATGTGGATCTTCCCGTATTTCCAATTGGTCCTGTCCATGGAAAGAACCCATCCGTCAGAGGGCTTGCCCAGCCTGGAGAGAACCAGTTTCCCGAGTGTCACGGGCGCTGCCTTCCGTCCGCACCAACCGGCCCCCGCGCGGCGGCGGCGTCGAAGACGGGCTCGAGGAGGCCTTCGAGCCGCTTCGTGCCCCAGACGGAGAGATGGTGGCGGTCCACGAAGAGGGCGCGTCCGTCGGCGGCGAGCAGGTAGCGGCCCGATTCGTCGAAGAAAAGAGGCAGCGGGTCGAGAACGGTCGCGGGCAGCCCGGCGAGGGCGCGGTCCATCAGAGCGTCGGTCGCGCTTCGCATGCCGAGAGCCAGCCCGGCGGAAATCGCGAAGCTGTTGAGGTCGCGTCCGCGCAAAGCGGCGAGGGCGACCGCCTCGGGCACGCTATGGTCGTGCTGCACCATTTCGCGTAGCACCCAGACTCCCAATCCGGCGTGTTCGAGGCGCTCGACGGTCTCGCGGAGCCGCCGCCCGAAGATCTCGTCGGGGTCTGCCTGTCCGTCGGGAGAATCGTCGGCGAGGCGCCAGCGTTGGTCGCCGTCGGGTCCGCCCACGGCGTAGATCGACCATCGCGCCACCAGCAGGACCTCGCCGATGCCGCTGCCGAGCGCGAAGTCGAGGACGGCTTCGGCGTCGCCGGGGCGGTAGCGCCGCCGACGGGGGGTATGGGCGCCGGCGATGGGGGCGATCTCGGGCTGCGCGGCGGCGTGGACCACGACCCGTTTCCGGGTGCCGAGTTCGTCGAGCAGGGGAAGCAGCGAAACGGCGTGGCTGTCGCCCCAGAGGAGCAGTTCGCCGGCGGGTTCGGCGGCAGCTTCGGCGGCGGAGGCGGACCCGTGGCCGAAGCGCGGGGGCGCGCCGGTGGAAAGGAACGCGCCGATGCCGTCGACCGACTCGTAGTGAGTGCGTTCGCGGGCGTGCCGACGCACTTCCTCGGGCATGCGCCCCGGCAGCCCGCCGCTGGTGTAGAGCACTGCGCCGACGCCAGCGAAGAGAACGCCCGCGACGGCGGCTCCGGCGAAGAGGGGGCGCCGACCCGCGCAGAGCCGCTTGGTGCGGAAAGGCGTCTCGACGTAGCGGTAGCTGAGCCACGCGAGGACGCCGCTGGCGGCGACGGTCGCGGCGAGCAGCGGGGCGTCGGCCTCGGAGACGAACCAGAGCCGGACGAAGACGATCGCGGGCCAGTGCCACAGGTAGAGCGAGTAGGAGATTTTTCCGACGAAGACGAGGGGCGCCGAGCCGAGAAGGCGGCCCGGCGCGGTCGTCGCGGCGGAGTTGGAGCGGATCAGCAAGGCCGCCCCGAGACAGGGCACGAGGGCGGCGGCGCCGGGAAAGGGGGTGTTTACCGTAAAGGCGAGGACGGCATAGGCGATCATGCCGAGGCCCAGCCAGGAAAGGGCGGCATCGAGCCGGGGCCGCGCCCGCGCCGCCGGGGCGAGGGCCAGCAGCACCCCGAGATCGAGCTCCCACAGCCGCGAGAAGATCAGGTAGAAGGCGGCGGCGGAGGCGCGGTCGGTCTCGAAGACACACCAGGCGAAAGAAGCGGTGAAGAAAAGCGCCGCGCAGATCCGCGCGGCGCGCAGGCTCCGTCCCGCCGTCGCGATCATGGCGAGGGGAAAGAGCAGGTAGAACTGCTCCTCGACCGCGAGCGACCAGGTGTGGAGCAGCGGCTGGAGTTCGGCGGCGGTGTCGAAGTAGCCCGACTGCCGCCAGAAGACGACGTTGGCGAGGAGGAAGGGCTGGGCGAGGACGGCATAGGCGATCATGCCGAGGCCCAGCCAGGAAAGGGCGGCATCGAGCCGG
>SLGN01000412.1 GCA_007123695.1 Verrucomicrobiales bacterium | reverse complement strand
TTCGCGCCAAGACCGGAGAGCTGGAGATCAAGGCCCCGCTGAGCGAGGCGGAGACCGCCGAGCTGGAGACCGCCGCAGTGATGGACGGCACCCGCGACGCGATCCGCGCGGCCGGCGAGCGCAGCCGCACCGAGGCGGTGGAGGTTTTCACGGCGCCGTCCGAGCGGGGCCTCGACTTCCGCGTGCCCCAGCTCGAGGTCTTGATCGAGGGCGAGCTGCGCCTCTTCGACGAACCCGAAGCAATCGACTGCCCTTGGTCGCTGCCGCTTTACGACGCCACACCGACTCCCGAGCAGCTGACCCGTCTCGGCGAGGCCGAGCGGGTTCGCGAGGGGGGCGAGATCGACATCGACGACGAGCGGGGGCGTCTGACGACCCGCTTCTCGAAAGATTTGCAGCGCGACTTGGAACTGGCCTACGTGCCGGAGCACTGGACCGAGGCGAAGCTCGCCGCGTGGTGCTGCCGGCAGATCCGCGACCCCTCGATCACGCACGCGAGCAAGGCCGCCTTCGTCGCCGCGTGGCTCGGGAATCTGCTCTCGACCGAGGGCATGGACCTGGCCCGCGCAAACCGGCAGAAATTCCTCCTCCGCGACCTGCTCGATGCGCGGATCTCCGAGCTGCGCTTGGCGGCCGTGCAGGAGGCTTGCCAAACCTTCCTCTTCGGCGAGGGGCGCGAGGAGCGGGTGCGCGTCGGCGCCGGCCACCGCTACGAATTCCACCCCGACGCCTACTCGCCCGACCGCGACGACCAAGGCGAGTGGGGCGACTACGAGTTCCAGAAACACTACTACCCCCGGATCGGGCGCTTCGACTCCGGCGAAGAGTACGAGTGCGCCTGCTGGCTCGACCGGCAGCCGGAGATCGACTACTGGGTGCGCAACCTCGTCCGCAAGAACGAGGCCTCCTTCTACCTCCAAGGGGCGACGGGCCGCTTCTACCCCGATTTCGTCGGAAAGCTCCGCGACGGGCGGATGCTCGCAGTCGAGTACAAAGGCGCCGACCGCTGGAACGACGCCCGTCCCAACCGCCTCCTCGGCGAGCTTTGGGAGGAGCTGAGCGAAGGCGCCTGCGCCTTCGTGATGGTCAAGGGCAAGCAGTGGGACCAGATCGCGGCGAAGATCCGGGGCTGAGCGCGAACGGGGATACTGATGGAGGCGACCGAGGAATTTCCGGAGGGGGAGACGGTGGTCCCGCTGATCGAATTGAAGCGGTGGAGGCAGCTCGCCAGGACGGCCGTGGGGGGCGGCATCGGCGATGTGCTGACCTTTCGCCTGACGAAGCCGACGGTCAAGCCGACTCGCTTCACCGTTGCGGAAATCAACCCTGATCCGGCCCTGGAAGAACTCGGCCACCTGAGGATGGCGCCGGGCTGGACCCTGCTTGGAATCTCGGAGCTGGTTGGCGGGAACGGCTGTGGCGTAGTCTTCGCGGTGCGCGAGCACGAGCGCCGGGAAGCGACGCGCTGGCTGTTCAAGGTCTGCGAGGCGGGCGAAGTGTCGATCGAGGAGCTGCGCGATGGCGAGCGGAAACCTCCGAAATCGATCTCGGTGGTTATGAACGCGGTGGAGGGGCCTCCGACGCCCGAATCCTTTGTCCAGGCATCCCTGCTCTTTCGCGAACTGCTCGAATACGGCGCCTCGTGGCACGATATCTACTGGGGCGACAAATACCTCATCGATCTGCCGCCGTGGGAGGAAGGGTGGGATCCCGACACGGTCATTCGGGGTAGGGAGCGCTCCGTGACGATGAGCAGTCCCAGCGAGGCGCGGAACGCCTTGGAGCTGGAGGTCATGCGAGGTCCCGGCTACTGGAAGGCCAAGGGAGAGTTGCCGGACCATTTCCGCCCGGTGGTGATCCGTCGCGGCAGCGAGGTCACGGTGCGCTTCTCCACTTACGGCGAGCGATACCGGGTCCACGTCCTCACGCACGAGGATCGCTACGACTTCAGCTCGCCGATGCGGACCCCCGCGCGATCCGGGATCGTCTTCCGAGCCGCCACCTTGCGCCAAAGCGGGTTCCTTTACTGAGGAGTTATATTTCTCCCCGCGGCTCAGCGGCGCGAGCCGCCCGCCGCAGTTGACACACGTCCAGTTTTCGCAATATTGCACGTATGAGAGCCAAGCTCACCCTCTCCCTTCCGGAGAAGACGATTCTCGAAGCCAAGCGGATCGCCAAGCTTCGCAACACCACGGTGTCGGCGCTGTTCCAAGCCTCTCTCGAACAATGGCGGTCCCGCGGAGGCGACGACGGGTCGGCAGGCGAGGAGGGCGAGGGGGGAATGTCCGATCTGCTCGGAGCGTTCCGCCCCCGGGCGCCCTTCGATGCCCGATCCGCCCGCATTCGCGAGAAGCATGGATAGGCTCTTTTTCGACACGAACGTCCTCCTCGACGTCCTTGAGCGGCGCGACCCGTGGTTTCCTGAAGCGGTCGAGTGTCTCGAGCTGGCCCGCGCGGGCCGTTGCGTCGGCGCCGTCTCCGCGATCACTTTGTCCGACATCGCCTACACCCATCGAGCGACGGAAACGTCGAAGGTCTGCGCCGCTTTCGAACAGCTCGTCGGCTTCCTCGATATCGCTCCCCTCGATCGCTCCGCCGTCGCCGCTGCGATGGCACGCCGCCTGCCGGACATCGAAGACGGTTTCCAGATGGAGGCGGCCGTCCGATGGGGAGCGACCCACCTGCTGACACGCAACCTCAAGGACTTCCCGCCCGACGAGCGGATGCAGATCGTCTCCCCGTTGGAGTATCTCGCTTGATCCCGACCGGCTCAAGGACACGCTGACGGATGTCCTTGCCCCCTCGACCTCGCTGCTCTCGGAGGGCTTGGAACGCGAGCCGGGATGCGTTTGGTGATAATTAAGAGAATGGTTATTATTGCTGCCCTCGTCGAGCCGAGATGGGAAAAGCGACAAAAGGATAGAGTGGTAAAGGAGTCCTTCGAGTCCCGTTGCGGATTTTGATCCGATCCGAGATGTGCTGCGGAAAATCTAATATTAAGAGCTTGGTTTTTATTGCTGCCGATCCGAGATGTGCTGCGGAAAATCTGAATATTAAGAGCTTGGTTTTTATTGCTGCCGTTAAGGGGCGCTCACCGCCCCATGTCGAGGCAGCGGCAACGCCAACTGGGAAGGGCGAAGCCGATGGGCTGCGTGCTCGGGCGGAACGCCCTATCCTTCGCTCCCGGCTTCGTGCACCGCTTCCCCGGTCGAGCCTGCGAAGCTGTTGTGTCCAAGCACGACGCCCTCCGAATCGCCGGCGAGCGTCGCCCCGTGCCGATGGGGGCCGGTCACGACGTTGCCGATCACAGTGCCGCTGCGGCAGTCGGCGATACGGATGCCGTCGGGTCCGGCATCCCCGGGCTCGCAGCGGATCTCGACGAGGTTGTTCGAGACGGCGAAATTCGTTGATTTGCCAAGGCGGATGACGGCAGTGTCGCGATTGCCTTCGAGCTCCAGAAGGATCTGGTTCGATTCGACGCGGACCCGGGTCTCGCCCACCGCGAAGTCGATCAATCCGTGCCCGTCGATCCGAGGGCCGGCGCTCGCGGGGAAGACCGCCCGCACCGTGTTGCCGGAGAAGACGAAATCCTCGCTGCCGCCGCCCGCTTTGAGCCCGAAGATGCCGAAGGTCTCCGCATAGTCCCCCATGCAGTGGAAGCGGTTGTTCACGCAGTGGCAGTGGTGCGAGCGATCGAAAGGCTTCACGACGAAAGCGAAATGGTCGGTGCCGCCGAGGATGTGGAAGTCGCAGTTCTCGATCACCATCGTGCCGGTGTGCGAGCAGATTCCGTCCTGCGCGGTGCCGCCAAGGAGGTAGAAGCTGGAATTCAGGAATTTCACCTGCGAGCGCACGTAGGTCTCGTCGCGCGGCATGCGGTCGCCGTGGACCTCGGCGAAAGCATGACGCCAGACCGGGTTCTCCGCGACGATGCGGCCGTTTTGGAAGGTGATGTCGAGAGATCCGTAGGCGACCGAGAGCGGGCGGTAGCCCGAGTCCGTGAGCAGGCACCCGTCCATCAGTCCGTGCCGGGCGTTGGAGAACATCACGCACTCGCTGCGAAATCCGGAACCGCCCATTTCCTCCAGCGTACGGGGATGGTCCGCGGGCATGCATCTCTCGAACGCGACGCGTTCGATCCGGAAATCGTCGGCGCTGTCCGCCAGCACGCAGGAACTCCCGAAGCCGTCGGTGGGACTGTGGTTCCAGTCGATCGCAAGATCCGCGATCCCGCTTCGCGAGGTGACGCGTTCCCGCACGCTGCCGACGGCCTCCGTCGTGATCATCGTGCGGCGCTGGCGCTCGTCCATCGTGCGGGGGTCGGGTCGGTAGAGCGGAAAACGCGTGCCTTCCTTCGCCACCAGCCTCGTGAGGCCCGCACCGTGGCCGCGCAGCACGAGATCCGAGGGCAGCGCGAGTGCGTTCGAAATCAGGTAGGTGCCGGCGGGCAGTCGCACTTCGGGAATCTGCTCGTCGCGGGCCCGGTTGATCGCCGCCTGGATCGCGGCGGTGTCGTCGTCGGTCCCGCCGCCCGTCGCTCCCGTCTCGCGGGCATCGATCCAGTGCCCATCCGCCGTCCGGGCGTCGTCGGCGGCATCGTTCCCGGAGCAGGTCCGGGCCGCCGCCGCTCCCGCAAGCGCCGCCAACGAGCTGGCTCCAAGGAAGCGGCGGCGATTCGGGGCGATGGAAAAGTCGGTAGGGTCCATGTCGTGGCGGGGATGAAGCGGGGGTGCAGAGACCGTTGAAAGCCTTGCTGATTTCGTATTGGAAAACGCGGTTGTTTGAAAAACTTTCCGTCCTGCGGCATCGATCTCGTCAGCCTCAACGCGGACGAGCGGGCTGGGGAGGGGGGCTGTTCTACTTCGGCATGCGCACGAGGTAGCCGCCGGATTTTTCATCGGGCTCGAGGACGACGAGGCCGCGGTCGCGGACTTCCTCGAGCAGGGAGTTGAAGCCTCGGAAGCCGTAGTAGCTCTCGGCGAAGCCGGGCTTCTTGCGCTTGATCGCCTGCTTCAGCATGGAGCCCCAGATGATCTCGTCTTCGCCGCGCGATTCGGCCATGGTCTCGAAGGTCTCGAGGACGAGTTCGACGGCCTCGTCGCGGCGGTCGGCGATCACGGCGGGGGAGTCGGGCGCCGAGCCCTCGCCTGAGCCGTCGCCGGAGCCGCCGCCCTTGCCGGCGCGCTTCGCGGATCCCCCGCGCCGCGAGCGGGCGTCGGCCTGCTTGCGGACGAGGTCGTCGTAGAAGACGAACTCGTCGCAGTTGGAGACGAAGAGGTCGGAGGTGGACTGCTTGACCCCGACGCCGATGACGTCCTTGTTGTTTTCGCGCAGCTTGCTGACGAGGGGGGAGAAGTCGGAGTCGCCGCTGATGACGACGAAGGTGTCGATGTGCGGCTTGGTGTAGCAGAGGTCGAGGGCATCGACGACCATGCGGATGTCGGCGGAGTTCTTGCCGGACTGGCGCACGTGGGGGATGTCGATGAGTTCGAAGTTCGCCTCGTGCATGGAGCGCTTGAACTTCTCGTAGCGGGCCCAGTCGCAGTAGGCCTTGCGCACCACGACGCTGCCCTTCACGAGGATCCGCTCGATGACCTTGTGGATGTCGAAGCGGTCGTATTTCGCCTGCTCGGCCCCGATGGCGACGTTCTCGAAATCGGCGAAGATGGCGATGTTGCAGCTGTTGGAATCCTCTGGCATGGGAAACTCTTCGCGGCAACCGGGGCGCGCCGCAATCGCGGAAATGGCCTTCTTTTCGTCCTTTCGTCCTCCCCCCTCTGAGCGGGTGGCACGCCTGTTTTGTTTACCCCCTTCATCGGGCGCGAAGCTTCCATTTGACCTGTGGCGCATCCTCGCTGAGGAAATGCTTTCAACGTTTCCAGCTTCATGTCCACCCGATTGTGCCTCCTCCTCGCTGCGGCGTTTTTTCCCTGCGGCTGCAAGACGATGGTCGGTCCCGACTACGAAGGCCCCGGCTCCACCTCCGTGCCCGATGCGTGGACCCGCGCTGCGCTCCGCGACCTGCGCGACGGCGATTCGCTCGTGTCGTGGTGGAAGGGGTTCAACGATCCGTCCCTCGACGCCCTCATCGAGCGGACGCGCGAGGCCAATCCGGACCTGAAGATCGCGCTCGCCCGCATCGCCGAGGGGCGGGCGCAGCGGGGCGTCGCGGTGAGCCAGGCCTTTCCCCAGATCGGGGGCTCGGGCTTGCGCACGCGCACCCGGGTCAGCGAGAATCTTTTCTTCGTCCCGCCGATCAACCCCGCCAACGGCTATTCCTCGGGCTTCGACGCCGGTTGGGAGATCGACGTCTTCGGCGGGATCCGTAGGTCCGTCGAGGCCGCCGACGCCAATCTCGACGCCCGCTACGAGGACTACCGCGACGCGCTCGTGACTCTGTTCGCCGAGGTCGCGGTGAACTACATCGAATACCGCACCCTGCAGGAGCGGATCGCCGTGGCCGAGGGCAACATCGCCTCGCAGCGGGAGTCGGTCGAGCTGACGCGGAGCCGGCTCGACGCCGGGCTCGTGCCCCGCATCGACGTGACCCAGGCCGAGACCAACCTGGCCCTGACGGAAGCCGCCGTGCCCCAACTGCGCGCCCAGCTCGTCGCGGCGAAGAACCGGCTCGCGAGCCTCACGGGCGGCTTCCCCTCGTCGGTGGAGAAGACCCTGGCCCGCTCGCGCGGCATTCCCTCGCCCCGTCCCGGCTACGCCGCCGGCCTGCCCGCAGACCTGCTGCGGGCCCGTCCCGACATCCGGCGTGCCGAGCGCGAGCTGGCGGCGCAGACCGCCCGCATCGGGGTGGCCGAGGCCGAGCTCTACCCGAAGTTCTCGCTGTTCGGCGACTTGCAACTGCAGTCCATCGAGAGTTCGGAGTTCTTCGTCAGCTCCAGCCGTTCCTTCAACTTCGGCCCCTCCTTCCGCTGGAGGATCTTCACCTCGGGCCAGGTGCGCAATCTCATCGCTGCGGAGGAGAGCCGCGCCCAGGCGGCGCTCGCCGCCTACGAGAAGTCGGTCCTCGGCGCGGTCGAGGAGGTGGAGACGGGAATGGCCGCGATCGTCAACGAGCGGGACCGTCTCGGCGGCCTCGGTCGGGCGGTGGACGCGGCGCGCGAGACCGTCGACCTCATCAAGGACAACTACGAGAACGGGCTGGTGAACTTCCAGAACGTGCTCGACGCCGAGCGCACCAAGTTCAGCGCCGAGGACGAGGAGACCTTCAGCCGCGGCCGCATCGCGGCGAACTACGTAATCCTTTACAAGGCCCTTGGCGGAGGCGTCGAGCACGAGTATATTCCGGAAACTTCGGTGCCGGGCAAGCGGCGCGGTTTTCTGGGACGAAGCGTACCGGCCCAGACCGATCCCGCCGGCGTTCCCGAAGCCGGGGCCGAGCCGGTGCAGGCCCCGGTCGATGACTCTCCCTCCTGAAGATTCCGCGAAGAGAAGACAAAAATCCTCGCCATGAAGTCCGCAGCCCCGCCCTATGCCGCCCTCTTGACCGTCCTTTTCGTCTTTGCTTCTGCGGGAGGTCCGGCGGAGGCCCAGCTCTTCAAGAGGATGAAGGCGAAGCGGGCTGCGGCGAAGCAAGAGCAGCAGAGGCAGGAGCGGAAGCTGGCCCCCGGCGAATACGAGTGGAATCCGGAGCGGGCGCCCGCCGGGCCGATCCTCGTGGTGGTGAGCATCGACGACCAGCTCGCCTACGTTTACCGCAACGGCGTGCAGATCGCGCGCTCCACCGTCAGCACCGGCTCGCCCGGGCGCGACACGCCCACGGGGGTCTTCACCATTCTCGAGAAGAAGAAGGAGCACGAGTCGAACATCTACAAGGGGGCGCAGATGCCGAACATGCAGCGCCTGACCTGGAGCGGGATCGCGATGCACGCGGGCCAACTGCCCGGCTATCCCGCCTCGGCCGGCTGCGTGCGGCTGCCCTACGAGTTTTCCGAGAAGCTCTTCGGCATCACCGACAAGGGTGGAACCGTGGTCGTGACGCAGCGGCAAGCGAGGCCCTCGGCATCGAGCCGGCCCGCCTCGATTTTGCTCGCCTCGCAGGTCGATCCGGGTTCGCGGCCCAACGAGGCGCTCGTCGGCAAGACGATCTGGGTGCCCGAGCGCAGCCCCTCCGGGCCGGTGAACTTTCTCATCAGCGGTCGGGACCAGACCATCTATGTCTACCGCAACGGGATCCTCATCGGGCAGAGTCCGATCGGCCTGCGCGATCCGCACCGGCCCATCCCCGCCGGCGTCTTCCTGATGCTGGAGGGCACCGACGCCGGGGCCGCGCCCGTGGTGCCGGGGCGTCCGGCGAGGCCTTGGGCGGCGCTTTCGCTGGAGAAGGAGTGGGGTCCGCGGGTGGTCGAGGATTTCCGCCGGCGGCTCTACATTCCGCCCGAGTTCGCGACGCGGCTCTACGATCTCGCGAAGCCGGGATCCATCCTCGTGACCACTTCGGGCTCGAGCACGGAGCAGACGCGCTCGGCGACGGACTTCACCATCATGCGGCCCGAGGGGCGCTGAGAATTTGCGGGCGTGGGCGGGGCGCTGACACCTTGCGCGGCACGGAATCTGCGGTTCATTGGCAGGTCGGGCGGGGAGCTTTCTCCTCTCTCCGGCGCAGATTCATGCTCGAGTTCGAAGACGACCCGGCCGGAGGGCCGAAACCCGCGCGGCGCAGGCGGCGGAAACGGAAGTGGATCCGCTGGGTGGCGGGGGGCTTTCTGCTGCTTGCCGTTCCGGGGTTGCTTTTTCTCAACGGGCCGGGCTTCCGTCTCCTCGCCCGCCACGGGGCGCTGAAAGCGGCGGCGATGCAGGGGCTCGAGGGGGATCTACGCGTTACCGGCTCGCTCTGGTCGGGCTTCGCGGTGCGCGACGTGCTTCTCGAGGGGACGGGCGAAGACGCGCCGATGGTGCGGCTGGAGGAACTGCGGCTCGACTACCGTGCCGCCGATCTGCTGCGAGCGCCCCTGGCCTTTCGCTGGCTCGATGCGGTGCGCATCGGCCCCGCCGAGGTGCATTGGACTCTGCCGGAGCCGCCGGAGGAAAAGGAAAAACCGGAACGGGAGCCGTGGCAGCGGGACGGTTCGGAGGGGCCGGAAGGCGAGGAAGGCAGCGCTCTTTGGAATCTCCTCGCGGCCGAACTTTCGATCGCGGACCTAACCCTGTTGCTTCGGCAAGGCAACAGGGTCTACTCGCTCGAATCGCTGGAACTGCGGCTGCCGGGCGGGGGAGAGGCGGGCCACCTCGGCATCGCCCGGCTTTCCCTGCCGGACCACGAGCCGCTCGAGGCGGTGAAGGCGGAGCTGCTCCCCGGAGAGCGGTCTCTCGCGCTCGGACCTCTGCCGCTGCTCGGCTACGCCGAATTGGAGACCCTCGCCATCGGCGAGCCCGAGCCGGGGACCTTTGCCGCCGAGGCGCGTCTCGCCGCCGCAGGCGGCCGGATCGATCTCGCCGCCAGCCTCGCTCCCACGGGCGATCTTGCGGCGTCTCTGTCCCTCGCGCGGCAATCGGCCCTGGCGCTGGCGGAGCTGCCCCTGCCGCCCGAGTCCGAATTGCGCGGCACGGTCACCGATGTTTCGCTCGCTTTCGACGGAGATCCGACGAATCCCTCGAGCTGGCGGATCGGGGGCAAGGTGGTGGCTTCGGGTCTGGGCTGGGGGCGCGAGTCGGTCGATTCCGCGATCCTTTTTGCGGAAGGCCGCCGCCTCCAGCTAGAGGCGCGGGCCGGAGGCGCGGATCTGCGCCTCGAGGCCGAGGCCGAGCTTGAAGACATCGCCACGCTCGAGGAGCTGCCGCAGGCCGCCGCCAGTGCGACCCTCGGCGCCGCCGTGCCCGATCTCGGGAGGCTGCTGGCCGCCTTCGGGGTCGAGATCCCGCTCGCGGGCGAGGCGGCGCTGGAGCTGCGCGAGCTGCGCTTCCGCGAGGGTGGACTGGAGACCGGAGGCGCTGCCCTCGCGACGGAGGGGCTCTCGTGGGACGGCGCCGACTTGCAGGAGGGGCGGCTTTCGGTCCACGTGGAGCGGCGGAATTTCCTCCGTTTCGCCCTCGATCTGGGGCTCGACGAGGCGAGCCGCGCCCACGTCGTCGGAG
>SLGN01000230.1 GCA_007123695.1 Verrucomicrobiales bacterium | reverse complement strand
GGCGCCCTGGGGCTGCGGTGATGATTATGTGCTAGAATAGAGCATCATGCGATGCCCCCACCCCCTCGCCCCGAGTCTCGCGCTGCTCGCCCTTCCCTTCCTCCCCCCGCCGCTGGCGGCGGAATCGTCGGCGCCCTGGCCGGTGCTCGAACCGGCGGAGACCGGCGGGCCCCTGCCCGGCACTGCGGCGCTGGAGGAAGCGGGTGACCTGCCGCGGCTGCTGCACGAGGCCAACGACCGCTTCCTCGACCGCGAGATCGAGCGGGCGGCGCGGGAGCGGGGACGCTTCTGGCAGCGCGACCTTTCCTCGCCGGAAGCCTATGCGAAATCCATCGAGCCGAACCGGGCCCGCCTCGCCGCCATGCTTGGAATCGACCGGGAGACCCGGACCGATCCGGACGAAGCCGCACGCGCCTTCGCTCCCTTCCCGCTGATGCCTCCTCTTCCCGGCGAATCCTCCTTCCTCGTCCATCGCCTGCAACTGAGGTCCTTCGGCCAAGTCTGCGCCGACGGAGTCCTCCTGTCGCCGGGCGAGGCGCGGGCCGACCTCGTCTTTGTCCCCGACGCCGACGACGACGAACTCGTCCCGCCCGCCGCCGCCGCGCTGGCCCGCAGCGGCTGCCGGGTCGCGGTGGTGCGCCTCGTCGACCGGGGAGAAAACGAGCATCGGCTGAGCCAGCGCGAGTGGGTCCATCGCCCTGCCTTCGTACTCGGGCGGACGCTCGCGGGCTACGAGGTGCTTAAGGTCCAGACAGCCGTCGACCACCTCGTCTCGACCCGGAACGGAGCGGAGCGCCCCCTCGGAATCGTCGGCCATGGCGAGGGCGGGCGCATCGCCCTTTTTTCCGCAGCCCTCGACGAGCGCATCGACGCGGCCCTCGTCAGCGGCGCCTTCGGGCCCCGGGAGGAACTCTGGAAGGAGCCCGCCGACCGCAATGTGCAGGGACTGCTGCGCGAGTTCGGCGACGCGGAAATCGCGAGCCTCGTGGCGCCGCGCGGCCTCGTCGTCGAACACGGGACCGACCCGGTCTACGGCTACCGCTCCGCCGACGGCATCGGGCTCGATCTCGACTACGAGAAGCGGGGCGAAATTCCCGGAAAACCGGGCCGCCTCCCCCGACCCGCCAAAAACGAGGTCGCGGGCGAGCTGGAGCGGCTGAAGTCCCTCGTCCCCTTCGCGAAGGCGGAACTGGTGGAGAGCGGAGAAGCCTTATCCGCCGAGGCGGTCTCGCGTTTCCTCGGCGGCTTCGGGATCGAGGCGAGACCGCGTCCGGCGCCTTTCGGCACCGCCCTGCCGCCCCATCCCGAGCGGGTCGAGCAGCTCGTCGTCCACAACCGTCTCGCCCTGATCGAAGCCGCCGGCGACCGGGACCGCTACTTCGCCGGGTTGCAGACGGACTCGCCGGAGACCTTCGCCGCCACCGTCGAGCCCTACCGCGAGAGATTCCGCACCGAGGTCATGGGGGATTTCGAGCGCCCCCTGCTACCGCCGAATGCCCGCACCAGACCCTATCAAGTCGGCGAGAAAACCCTGTCCTACGAGGTCCTCCTCGACGTGATGGATAGCGGAGGAGAGACGGTGGTGGCCTACGGCATCCTGACCCTGCCGAAGGACTTCGACCCCGGATCGGGGGAACGGCGGCCGGTGGTGGTCTGCCAGCACGGGCTTGAGGGGACTCCGCAGGATCTCGTCGGCGAGGCCGGCTACAAGGCCTACAAAGCCTATGCCACCCGGCTGGCGGAGCGTGGCTTCATCACCTTCGCCCCGCAGAACGGCTACAAGTATTTCGACCTCTTCCGCATGCAGCAGTTCAAGGCCCAGTCGATCGGCGGCACCCTGTTCTCCCTCATCGTGCCGCAGCACCGCCAGATCACCGAATGGATCGCGGCGCAGCCGTGGGCCGATCCCGACAAGATCGCCTTCTACGGGCTCAGCTACGGGGGCAAGACGGCGATGCGGGTGCCGCCGCTGGTGGATCGCTACTGCCTTTCGATCTGCTCGGCGGACTTCAACGAATGGGTTTGGAAGAACGCCGCCACCGATGCCGAGTCGCTGCGCTACAGCTACGCCTCGAAGAGCGAATACGAGATCTTCGAGTGGAACCTCGGCGGCACCTTCAACTACGCCGAAATGGCCGCGCTGATCTGCCCGCGGCCCTTTCTGGTGGAGCGGGGCCATTTCGACGGCGTCGCGCCCGACGAGCAGGTCGCCTTCGAGTTCGCCAAGGTACGCCACCTCTACGCGGCGAAGCTGGGCCTCGCGGACCGCTGCGAGATCGAATGGTTCGCGGGCCCGCACACGATCCACGGCGAGGGGAGCTTTTCCTTTCTCCACCGCCACCTCGGCCGGCCCGAACCGGCGGGCGATTGACGGCCCTCGACCGCACCGGTCCCCTACCCCATCATGGCCCGCACGAGGACGGGGGCGAGCCAGCGGAGCAGGAGCAGCCCCCCGCCGGCGAGGACGAGGCTCGCCAGCACGGTGAAGACCGCCTCGAAGGCGACGAGGGCGCGCATCGTGCCGGGGTCGGCGCCGAGGTGGAGGAGATGGCGGAATTCCTCGCGCCGAAGGCGGTTCGATAGCAGGAAGACGAGG
>SLGN01000756.1 GCA_007123695.1 Verrucomicrobiales bacterium | reverse complement strand
CAGCCACAGGCTCGCCAGCGAGCCCGTCACCACGGTCAGCAGAAACACGAAGACGAGCAGCGGCGGGCTGACCAAGGCGACGAGCACCCTTCCGAGAGTGTAGAGCGCCATCCCGTTGAAGAGGATGTGGAGAAGATTCCCGTGCATCAGCCCGGTCGTCACCGTGCGCCACCATTCGCCGTGCTCGAGCACCCTCTCCTTGACGAGGGCGGCGGCGAGGATGGAGCGATCCAGGCCCACATAGGTCTGGGCGAGAAAAAGAAGCGCGAGCCCCACGAGGCTCGCGTTGAGCAGACGCGAGCGCCGCCCGAGGAGCCAGCGGCGGAAGAACTCGAAGTTCACGGCACGCCGGTTCAGCTCCGCCACCGGCAGGCGGTCGAGCCTGCGGGGCAGGGCCATGGCGGCCTCGACCGTCGGAAACAGCCCGTAGAAGGTCGCGAAAAGCAAGGCGGGAAACAAAAACATCTCGAAGGAGAATCCGACGACGACGAGCGCGGCGGTGACGAGCAGTCCCCGCAGCAGGCGCCGCCCGTGCTCCCTGCGGTAGGCGGCGAGATCGACCCGCCGGCGATGGGGCGCGGCGAGAGCGGCCGGAATGAGCCGGTCGTAGCCGGGAACGACCAAGTCCGTCGCCACGGTAACGCTGGACATCAGCGACAGCAGCTCGCTCTCGGAACCGACCACCACGATTTCCCCCGACGCGTAGCGGACGCCGTCGACGGTGGCATATCCGCCGAGCCGCAGGCCCCAGTTGCCGCGTGCCTCCGTCGGGACCTCGTCGAGCAGCGTCTCGGTCCCCCAGGGCAAGCGCTCCGGGAGCCAAGTGCGGAACCATGGCACCTCCCCCCGCCAGAGGGCGAGCGGACTGTCCCCGATGCGATCGGCGGCGGAAAGGTCGTCGTTGTGCATGGGGCCACCCTAGCGCCATCCCCGGAACCTTGCGCGGACCAATTCAGGGAAGAAAGCCCCTCGCGCCGGAGAACGCGGTCCCTCCGCCACCACCGGCATCGGCGGCGTGACAAAGGCCATTCGGGAAGCGGTTCGCAGTGGGGACAGCGGCGGAACCGGGTGCAATCGGGCGCGATCCGTGCCATCTGTTTTCGCGGAGCGACCGGCTTCCCCGGCTCCGATTCACCGTGATCCTTTCCGACATACTCTTCTGGCGCGACACCGAGCCCCGATCCGCCTCCTTCCAGATGGCGCTGGACGAGGCGCTCTTCTCATGGGCCGCGGGCGAGGGAGTCGCCGCCGCACGCTTCTATCGCTGGAGCGCCCCGGCCCGCACCATTGGCTATTTCGAGGCGACCCTCGCACCCCAGCCTGCCGGCACGGTGCGCCGCTTCACCGGAGGCGGGCTCGTCGAGCACCACGACGACCTCACCTTCGCCCTCGCCCTGCCACCGAACACGGCCCCCACCTCCGCTCCCGCAGCGGAGCGCTACCGGTGGATCCACGAATGCCTCCGCCGCGCCCTCGCGGAAGCCGGACTGGCCGTGTCCCTCGCGGTACCGGAACTGGCAATGGCAATCGCGGAACCTGCCGACGACTCAGTCCATCCGGGAGACTTTACCCGCGCCCCAGCCGAAGCACCCGAGATCGATGCGCCCCCCGGGAACGAAGGCCCGTCGGGTCGGGCGGAGCCGATTCGCCGCATCCCGCGCCCCTGCTTCGCGAATCCCGTTCCCGCCGACCTTGTCGATGAGATTTCCAGGGCAAAAATCGGAGGCGGCGCGCAGAGGCGATCACGCGGTGCGGTCCTGCACCAAGGCAGCCTGCGGCTGCCCGCGAACCTCGGGGAGATCTTCCACCCGTGGATCGAGAGCTTCCTTGACAATCTGGCACAAAGACCGCGACCGCTGGAAGATGCCGAGCAAAGCGCCGTGTCGGCTAGAGCCGAGATTCTCCATTCCGACCGCTACGGGGCGGAGGCGTGGAACCGCCCGAGCACGCGCTGAGATCACCCCGCCCCGCAACGGGGCGGATTTGGATCAGAAGGTCGCGGTGGCCCCGATGTGGAAGCGCCCCGAAGTGTCGGTGACGACGTTCTCGGTGAAGACCGGATAGCCGTATTCGAAGCGAAGACGGAACCAGTCGCTGTAGTTCCAGCGCAGACCCATCCCCAGAGATCCGAGCTGCATGGTGCCGGGCTCGCCCTCGAGAAGGATCTGGTTGGTCAGGTTGGCGGCGTCGAAGAACCCGAGGAAGCGCAGGCTGTCGGTCTCGTTTTCCCAGTCGAAGATGCGGCCCAACGAAAGCTCCGGTGTGTAGAGCTCGATGGTACCCCAAGCTCCGTTGTCCGCCACGGCGATCCGCTGGTCGTAGCCGCGGATGGTGTCGAAGCCGCCCGCGCCCAACTGCTCGGATGCCTGGAGGTTGGAGTTGGAGACTTGGCCCTGGGCGCGCACCCGAAGCGACCAGTCCTCGCGGAGGCGGCGCTGGTGTTCGAAACCGCCGATGGCGTAGAAGTAGTTCGACGAGGAGAAGGCCCGGCCCTGCTGGAAGGCGAAGTCGGAATTGTGGTTGTTGAAGTTCCCGGGTGACCAGACGCCGCGAATGTCCCACTGGGTCACGCCCCGCTGATGCTGGATGGTCTCCT
>SLGN01000017.1 GCA_007123695.1 Verrucomicrobiales bacterium | reverse complement strand
GAAAGCTCGTACCCATGCCGACGAGGCGTCCGAGGAAGGGGATGATGCTGGCGAGGACGGCGATGGGCCGGAGGATCATCGAGAAGGCGATGGCGAGGAGGAGGAAGCCGCCCGCCCGCAGCGCCCAGGTCAGGAACCGGTTGCGGTCCTGGGCGCGCCGGAACATTTCCGCGGCATCGACGTCGCCGGCTTCGAGCAGCTCGACGGTGCCGCCGGTCCGCGTCCGGTAGGGGGCGAAGGTGGCTCCGCTCTGGGCTGCGACGACCGAGACAGTGCCCGGCGGCACATGGGAAAACCGCACTCTGAGATCGCCGACGGCGGGGTCGGCGGGCGACTCGCCGATGTAGACGGCGCCATCGACGATGCGGGCCGAGGCGGCGACTTCTTCCGAGGCGCCGTCGAGCGACTCGACCGGGAGCGGCTGGCGTCCGCCGATCTTGGCGACGAGGGAAGGGGACAGGGTGAAGGCCCCGAGGGCGACCGTCTCCGCGACGGTCGTGGCGGAGGCGTATTTCATCGCGGGCGGATTGCGGTGGCCCTCCGCGACCTTGAAGCCGTCCGAATCGATGCGGCGGTCCATCCAGCGCCGTTCGTAGCTGTAGGAGCGCTTTTCCTCGCTGCTGCCTCCGGCCCGGTTCCGGCTCGTGGAGGAAACTTTCTCGACCCATTGGAACATCTCAACGCTGCGGACGAGGCGCACCGCCTCGACTGAGATGCCGAATTCGGTATCGGCGAGGGGCGGTCCGGGATCGGCATGGCCGACAGTGTGGACGAGGCTGCCCTCCCTCGCGGGATCGACCTCGTCGGAGGAGACCTCCACGACGGTTTCGAGGCCCTCGCGCAGATCCTTGTCCCGCTTCACCGACCTGCCCTCGTTCATGAAGAGCAGGACCAAACCGGCTGCGACGAGGACGAAGCCAAAGAGGGCGCCTCCGAGCGAGCCTCGGCTGCGGCTGCCGAAACCTCGGCGGATCGTCTCGACGTGCTGGACCATGGGGCTTTCGTATCAGACGGGAGCCCGTTACGCAAGGCCTGTTTTGGAGAGCGGAACGAAGCCGCAGGACTTGTTTAAGAACAATGCTTCACCCGCGGGCGGGAAGATTCGAAATTCAAGGGCTGACTTCTACCGCCCCCCGGGGGGAGGAAGGAAGATTCCGACGCCAACCAGGTGGTTGCGCTCGTGCCTCGCTCCAGCACCGGCTACCGGCTACCGGCCCCGCCAATCCGTCCGTTCTGCGTGCAGGACCGGTCGCGTTCCGGTCACGGCAAATTTGTCACGCCCATCAGGTAGCGGTCGCATTCGCGCGCTGCGCCACGGCCTTCGTTGATGGCCCAGACGACAAGGGACTGGCCGCGCCGCATATCGCCGGCGGCGAAGACGCCGGGAACGCTGGTGGTGAACTTTCCGTGCTCGGCCTTGACGTTGGAGCGGGCGTCGGTCTCGAGGGCGAACTGCTCGACGATCGCCTGCTCGGGGCCGAGGAAGCCCATTGCCAACAGCACGAGCTGCGCGGGAATGATGCGGGCGGTGCCCTCGACTTCCTTCGGCGAGAAGCGGCCGTTGTCGTTGACCCACTCGATGTCGCAGATCTCGAGGCCGGTCAGCTTTCCAGACTCGTCCTTGAGAAAGCGCTTCGTGTTGACGAGATACTGCCGCGGGTCGGCACCCTGGACGGCGGCGGCTTCCTCCTGCCCGTAGTCCATCTTGTAGACCTTGGGCCATTCGGGCCAGGGGTTGTTGGCGGCGCGCTCCTCGGGGGGCTTGGGCATGATCTCGAGCTGAATGACGCTATTGCAGCCGTGACGGAGGCTCGTGCCGACGCAGTCGGTGCCGGTGTCGCCGCCGCCGATGACGACGACGTCCTTGCCCGTCGCGTTGAGGGAGGGGTTGGTGCCGTCGAAGTGGTGGTCGAGCTGGTATTGGGTGTTCTCGGTGAGAAACTCCATTGCGAGGTGAATGCCCTCGGCGTCGCGTCCCTCGACGGGCAGGTCGCGCCCCAGGGTGGCACCGCAGCAGAGGACGATGGCGTCGAAGTCGTTGCGCAGCTTTTCGGCGGTCCACTCGGAATCGTGGCCGATGTGGACACCGGTCTTGAAGGCGATGCCCTCGGCGGCGAGCAGATCGACGCGGCGCTGCACGACCTCCTCCTTGTCGAGCTTCATGTTCGGGATGCCGTACATGAGGAGTCCGCCGATGCGGTCGGCCCGCTCGAAGACGACGACCTCGTGCCCGGCTTGGTTGAGCTGGTCGGCGCAGGAGAGGCCGGCGGGTCCCGACCCGACGACGGCGACCTTCTTGCCGGTGCGTTTCTCGGGGATGCGGGGCGCGACCCAGCCCTCCTCGAAGCCCTTGTCGATGATGGCGCACTCGTTCGCCTTGATCGTGACGGGCGGTTCGATCACTCCGAGGACGCAGGAGCCCTCGCATGGGGCCGGGCAGACGCGTCCGGTGAATTCGGGGAAGTTGTTCGTCTTGTGGAGACGATCGAGGGCCTCGCGCCAGCGGTTGCGGAAGATGAGGTCGTTCCACTCGGGGATGAGGTTGTTGATGGGGCAGCCGCTCGCCATGCCCGAGACGATGTGCCCGGAGTGGCAGAAGGGGGTGCCGCAGTCCATGCAGCGCGCGCCCTGGGCGCGGCGGTCATCGTCCTTGCCGTGGACCTTGAACTCGCGCCAGTTCTTGATGCGTTCCTTGGGGTCGAGCTCGAGGTCGTTCTTGCGCTCGATTTCGAGGAATCCGGTGGGTTTGCCCATCTTGAGTTATTCAGTGTTCAGTGTTCAGTTTTCAGACTTGGGAAGCGGGGGAGCTATCGGTTTCGTAGGTTCCGGGGGGCGGAACTGAAAACTGAAAACTTGCCCCTGCCAAACTCCCCGTCAATTTCCGCCGACGCGGGCGAGGTCTTTCAGGTTTTCCTCGAAGGCGGCCATGGCGGCCTCGTCGCCGGAGAGGCCCTGCTCCTCGACCTTGCGGAAGCATTCGAGCATGCGCTCGTAGTCCCGGGGGAAGATCTTGAAGAACTTGGGCAGCTCGGCGTCCCAGTTGTCGAGGAGGAACTGCCCCCTCGCCGATCCGGTGTAGGCGACGTGCTTCTCGATCTCGGCCTTGAGGTCGGCGATGTCGGCGTCGGTGGACTCGATGACGCGGTAGAGGTTGACCATATCGCGGTTGAGGCGCTTCTCGAAGTTGCCGTCGATGTCGTAGACGTATGCGATGCCGCCGGACATGCCGGCCGCGAAGTTGCGCCCGGTCTCGCCGAGGACGATGACCTGGCCGCCGGTCATGTATTCGCAGGCGTGGTCGCCGACGCCCTCGACGACGGTCTTGACGCCGGAGTTGCGGACGCAGAAGCGCTCGCCGGCGATGCCGCTGATGTAGGCGGTGCCGGTGGTGGCACCGTAGAAGGCGACGTTGCCGGCGATGATCTGCTCCTCGGCCTTGAACTTCGAGGCCTTGGGAGGGTAGATGATGATCTTGGCCCCGGAGAGGCCCTTGCCGACGTAATCGTTGGCATCGCCCTCCAGCTCGAAGGTCATGCCGGGGGGGCAGAAGGCGCCGAGGGACTGGCCCGCGCTGCCCTTGAACTTGAGGTGGATGGTGTCTTCGGGCAGGCCGCCGCCTCCGTAATGGCGGGTCACCTCGCTGCCGGTGATGGTGCCGACGACGCGGTTGATGTTCACGATGGGCAGTTCAAGCCGGACCTTCTCGCCGCGCTTGATGGCGGGCTCGCAGAGGGTGAGGAGGTGGGTGTTGTCGAGGGCCTTGTCGAGGCCGTGGTCCTGGGCCTTCTGGCAGTAGGTGCCGACCTCGGGGCCGACGTCGGGCTTGTGGAAGACGGAGGTGAGGTCGACGCCGCGCGCCTTCCAGTGGTCGGTGGCCTCCTCGGTGTCGAGGCATTCGACATGGCCGACCATCTCGTCGATGCTGCGGAAGCCCAGTTCGGCCATGTATTCGCGCATCTCGGTGGCGATGAAGGTCATGAAGTTCACGACATGCTCGGGCTTGCCCATGAAGTTCTTGCGCAGACGTGGATCCTGGGTGGCGACGCCGACAGGGCACGTGTTCTTCTGGCAGACCCGCATCATGAGGCAGCCGACGGCGACGAGCGGGGCGGTGGCGAAGCCGTATTCCTCGGCGCCGAGAAGGGCGGCGATGGCGACGTCCCGTCCAGTCTTGAGCTGGCCGTCGGTCTCGAGGACGACGCGGCTGCGGAGGTCGTTGAGCAGCAGGATCTGGTTGGTCTCGGCGAGGCCGAGCTCCCAAGGCGCCCCGGCGTTGTAGATCGACGAGGTCGGAGACGCCCCCGTGCCGCCGTCGTGGCCGGCGATGAGGATGACGTCGGCGTGAGCCTTGGCCACGCCGGCGGCGATGGTGCCGACGCCGACCTCGGCGACAAGCTTCACGTTGATGCGGGCACGCGGATTGGCGTTCTTGAGGTCGTGGATCAGTTCCGCGAGATCCTCGATGGAGTAGATGTCGTGGTGGGGCGGGGGAGAGACGAGACCGACGCCGGGGGTGGAGTGGCGCACCTTGGCGACCCACGGATAGACCTTGGAGCCGGGCAGTTCGCCGCCCTCGCCGGGTTTCGCGCCCTGCGAGATCTTGATCTGGATCTCGTCGGCGTTGACGAGGTATTCGCCGGTGACGCCGAAGCGGCCCGAGGCGACCTGCTTGATCGCGGAGCGCTTGCTGTCGCCGTTGGGCAGCGGCTTGAAGCGCTCGGGATCCTCGCCGCCCTCGCCGGTGTTGGACTTGCCGCCGATCCGGTTCATCGCGATGGCGAGGGTCTCGTGGGCCTCCTGCGAGATGGAGCCGTAGGACATCGCGCCGGTTTTAAAGCGCCGCGTGATCGCCTCGACCGGCTCGACCTCATCGAGGGGCACGGGGGCGCGGTTGCCCTTGAACTTCATCAGCCCGCGCAGGGTCGAGAGGTTCTGGCTGCGGTCGTTGATCTTGGCCGCGTATTGCTTGTAGACCTCGTAGCTGCCGGTGCGCACCGCCTTCTGGAGGAGGTGGATGGTCTCGGGATTGAAGAGGTGGAACTCGCCGTCGCTGCGCCACTGGTAGATGCCACCGGAGTCGAGGGCGCGCTCCTCGGCGTCGATGCGGCGCTCGGGGAAGGCCACGCGATGGCGCACGAGGGCCTCTTCGGCGATCTGCTCGAGGCCCGAGCCCTCGCAACGGCTGGAGGTGCCGGTGAAGAACTTGTCGACCAGCGCGGTGCTGAGCCCGATCGTCTCGAAGATCTGGGCGCCGCGGTAGGAGGCGACGGTGGAGATCCCCATCTTCGCCATGGTCTTGACGACGCCCTTGATCGAGCCCTTGAGGAAGTTGTAGACCGCCTTCTCGAAGTCCATCGCGAGCATGTTCTCCTCGATCATGCGATGGATGGAGTCGAAGGCCATGTAGGGGTTGATGGCGTCGGCCCCGTATCCGATGAGGGTCGAAAAATGGTGGACCTCTCGCGCCTCGCCCGTTTCGAGGATGATCGAGACCTTGGTGCGGGTGCCCGCCTTGACGAGATGGTGGTGGAGGCCGCCCATCACGAGCAGGGTCGGCATGGCCGCGTTCGGCGCGTCGATGTTGCGGTCGGAGACGATGAGCAGGTTGCAGCCCCCGGCGATGGCGGCGTCGGCCTTGGCGCAGAGCGCTTCGAAGGCCTCCTCGAGGCCCTTGCCGCCGCCGTCGGCGGGGAAGGTCGCGTCGATCGTGGTCGACTGGAAACCCTCCAGCTCGATCTCGCGCAGCTTCGCGAGCTGCTTGTTGTCGAGGAGGGGCTGGTCGAGCCGGATCATGCGGCAGCTCTTCGGCCCCGGCTCGAGCAGGTTGCCCTCGGACCCGAGGAAGGTCTCCGTCGCGGTGACGAGCTCCTCGCGGATGCAGTCGAGGGCGGGGTTGGTGACCTGGGCGAAGATCTGCTTGAAGTACTGGTAGAGGTGCTTCGGCTTCTGCGAGAGCACCGCGAGGGGCGTGTCGTTGCCCATCGAGCCGATGGGCTGGACGCCGCTGGTGGCGGTGGGCCCGAGGAGCATGCGGAGGTCCTCGTAGGTGTAGCCGAAGGCGATCTGGCGCTCGAGGACGCGCTCGGACTCGACCGCCTTCGGGGCGGACGGCTCAGGAAGATCCTTGAGGAAAACGCGGTTCTCGTCGAGCCAGCGCTGGTAGGGCTGGGCGGTGTAGACGCGACGCTTGACCTCCTCGTCGGGGACGATGCGCCCCTCCTTCATATCGACGAGGAACATGCGACCGGGCTGGAGGCGGCCCTTGCGCACGACGGTGAGCGGATCGATGTCGGGAACCACACCGACCTCCGAGGCCATGATGACGAGGTCGTCCTCGGTCACGTAGTAGCGGCTCGGCCGCAGGCCGTTGCGGTCGAGGACCGCGCCGATCATCTGGCCGTCGGAGAAGGTGATGGAGGCGGGGCCGTCCCAGGGCTCCATGAGACAGGCGTGGAACTCGTAGAAGGCCCGCTTCTCCTCCTCCATCAGGGTGTGGCGCTCCCAGGGCTCGGGAATCATCATCATGACCGCGTGGACGAGGTCGTAGCCGCCGAAGTGCATGAACTCCAGCGCGTTGTCGAGGCGGGCGGAGTCGGAGCCATCCTCGTTGATGACGGGAAAGATGCGGGAGATGCCCTCCCCGTACTTCTCGCTCTGGCAGAGGGCCTGGCGCGCCTTCATGAAGTTGGCGTTGCCCATCACCGTGTTGATCTCGCCGTTGTGGGCGATGAAGCGGTTGGGATGCGCGCGCGACCAGCTCGGGAAGGTGTTCGTCGAGAAGCGGGTGTGCATCAGGGCGAGCGCCGACTCGAAATCCGGATCGTGGAAGTCGGGGAAATACTGCGAGAGCTGGCAGGGCGTCAGCATCCCCTTGTAGACCATCGTCCGCGAGGAGAGGTTGGGGATGTAGAGGTAGGAGGCGCCGGGGAAGGAGTTCGACCGGTTGCCGTGGACATCGCTGTAACCGTGGGGCAGCTCGTTGTTGCGGATGGCGTAGGCGACGCGGCGGCGGATGATGTAGAGCTTGCGCTCGAAATCCATCGGGTCGGTGATCTCGGGGTTTTTCGCGATGAAGATCTGGCGGATCGCGGGCTCGTAGCGGCCCGAGGTCTTTCCGAGGATCTCGCTCTTGGTCGGTACGGTGCGCCAGCCGATGAACTTCTGGCCCTCTTCGTGGATGATGTGCTCGAAGAGCTGCATCGCGGCTTCGCGCTCGCTCGGCTCGGGAGAGAGAAAGACTAGGCCCGCCCCGTAGTCGCCCTCGGGTGGCAGCTCGATGCCCTTGGCCGCCATTTCCTTGCGGAGGAATTTGTCGGGGATCTGCACGAGCATTCCGGCCCCGTCGCCGGTGTCGGGGTCGGCCCCGCTGGCGCCGCGGTGATCCATGTGCTCGTTCATCGTCAGGGTCTTGACGATGATGTCGTGGGACCGTTTCCCTTTGAGATGGGCGATGAAGCCGACGCCGCAGGCGTCTTTCTCGTGCGAAGGGTGCCAGAGGCCCTGGGGCTCGGGCCAGCCGAGCGGGGAAGTCTTCGAAACGGACATGGATCGTGTGGGAATGCGGAGTTGAGAGTCCCGTCCCGCAACGCCGTTATTGGACGCCCTAGGGCCGGGGGGAGGGAACATTGACGATTTTTCAGGAAAATCCAGTTTTGTGTCGAGAGCGTTTCTCGGAGGGCTGCGGTTTGCCCGGAAACACGGGATTTTCTGAGCAGGAAATACGCCGAAATTCTCGCCTCCGACGCAAATTCGCTGCTTCTGCGTCCACCTTCTCCGAAAAGTCGGGGCTTCGGCTGCGGGTTGCCGAAGAGAAAAATGCGGGTTCGTTTCCCCGATGCTTCCCAACTGCCCCACTCTGCCCCCCGGCGAGCCCGGCATGTCCGCCGTCTCGATCCGCTCGGTCGGAGCCGACCGAGGTCCCGCCTTCTACCGTCTCGCCCTCGCCTGCGCCCAGGCCCTCTGGTGCCGCGGGCTGCCGGCCCAGGCCATCCTGATGCTGAACCGCGCCTTCTCCGCCGACCTCACCGGCGCCGAGGCAGTGCTGCTGGAGCATCCGCCGCCCTACCGCGCTCTCCGCTGGATCCTCGAGAACCGTGCCGAAGAGCACTTTCTCGGCAACCCGCGCCGCCATTTTCAGCACCTCGCCACCCGCATGAGCGGTCCCCGCGCCGAGGTCCGGACCTGGCGGGCCTGGGCCTGCTGGCGCATCGCCCGCCTCGCGAGGCCCGAAGACCCCGCCGACGAGGTCCAGCTCGCCCAGGACGGGAGCGTCGAGCCGGACGACGAAACCATCGACGAAAAGCTCGCCGCCCTCGGCTGGCCCGGCGAGGCGGAGGCCTGGCGGGGGGCCTTCGCCGATCCCTGATGTTTGAGAGGGCCCCGTTTTCAGTCCAGGCTCTGGCGCTTGGCGACCAAATTTCCGGTCTATCGCTATCGCGGACGAGGCGGGCGTCGTTTCCCTTCCAACGTTCCAAAGCTGCGGCGTCTGCTCTGGGATGCATGGGCAGGATGCCCATGCTACGTGGTTGGTGCCGACGTTCGTTCAGGGCTTTTGGAGTGGGGCTTCAACGCGAAAAAGGGGCAGGGCACCTCCGAGGTTCATCTTGTCCCGGCTGCTTCCTACATGGTCGGCGTCATGGACGACACCCCCCGTCGCGTCCAAACCATTTGCGACCCGCCCGGGATCGTGGCATCATTCAAAGATGCCGGTTGCGCTGACACATCGTTTCACGGTCGAGGACTATTTCCGCATGGCCGAGTCGGGCGTCTTTGCTCCTGGAGCGAAGGTGGAACTCATTGACGGGGAGATTGTCGACATGCTGCCGATCGGACCATTTCACAGCGGGTCGGTGACTCGCCTGATTCGCTTCTTCAACCAAGTTTCAAGGGATCGCTGGCTCGTCGCCTGCCAAGCCCCCCTTCAGGTGGGCGATCACGACATGCCCGAGCCGGACCTGATGCTTTTGCGCCCCTCCGAGGCGGACTACACGCGCCGCCACCCCCAGCCTGCGGACGTCTACCTCGTCATCGAGGTTTCCGACTCCAGCCTTGCCTACGACCAGCACACCAAGGTGCCGATGTACGCGCGGGCAGGCATCCCCGAGGTCTGGATCCTGAACGTGCCCCAGAGACAGCTCGAGATCTACCGGGAGCCGGATTTCTCCGGCTACGCCTCGAAGACCGTGCTGCGCGACGGCGAGGCGTCGCCGGTTCTTTTCCCCGATGCGGCAGTGCAAGTGGCCGGGCTCTTGAGCTGAGCGGTGGAGCGGTGGAGCGGTCTTTTACCGTTTACCAAACTGCTCAGGCGTGACGCCTGAGTTCTCCACCGCTCCGCGAATCCCAAGTCCCGACGATGCCGGCAAACACTCCGTCTCACTCTTCGGCGGGGTCCGGATCGAGGGTCTCGAACTGGGCGATGTGCGATTCCCATTGCATCGGGCGCATGGCGAAGACACCCTGGCTGCGGCGCCCAAGGCCGGGATCGAAGATCTCCCATCCGAAGCGGGAGCTGCGGCGACCGTAGTCGAGCCGGTGGATCCACGACCCGAACTCGTCTCGACGCCATAGCTCGGGATCGACCCCTGGAACCGATTCGGCGAAGCGCCAGACGCTATCGACGAGTTCGCGGGGGTAGCCGAAGAAGGGCCAAGGGGACCTCTCGCCATTCGCTCCATCGATCTCCTCGGCTTCGGCAATGGCGTCGAGCGATTCGAGAGAGGAGTCCTCCTCAAGGTCTGGGATCCGGTCGCCGAGGAGATGGTGGAGGGAGTCGCTCCCTCGCGTCGGCAGGGAGGGGGCGGGGAAGGCGCCCTCGCGGGAGTCGGTGCACAGGCGGTCCCGATGGGCAGCCGCCACAGGTTCGGGAAAGGCTTCGGTCTGGTCGCGAAACATGGTCGAGGAAATTTTGAACTCCTGAACAGTAATGGAGTTCGCTTGTTCAGCAAGCGCTTTTTGGCTTGGCCTTCCGTTTTTTCTCGCCCCGCCCGGTTCCCGGGGCGGGTTCAGCCGTGGTATTCCTGCAGGGGCCGCACCTCGACCTCGCGGGTCTGGAGGCTGCGGATCGCGCGGAGCGCGGCGTCGGCGCCGCGCAGG
>SLGN01000517.1 GCA_007123695.1 Verrucomicrobiales bacterium | reverse complement strand
TGGGTCGGATGGGTCGCCCCTGGGCGGAGGGAGCGGCAACTTACGGAGTCGGTCCCGGCGGTCAAGGTGGAAGTCGCCAAACCGCTCTTTGCGTATGCGGCATGGCGTTCCGAAGCGCTGCGGAGGCAGCGAATCGGTTTGCATCGGTACGCTTCTCACGTAGCCTCCGGCCTGTCCGTTGGAGTCCTCCATGGCGCAATCCTCCATCTCCGGCATCGGTCGCAGCGGAATCGCTCTTTTGGTGCTTCAGACCTTCATCGGGCTCTCGGCTGCCGGGCTCCTCGTCTGGGAGCTGGGCTGGCCGGTCAGTGCGGAGATCGCGGACCGCTTGGAGCGAATCACTTGGGGGCTCGTCCTCGCCGCTCTCTTCGCCGAGGCGGGCCTCGCTTGGAAGAACCGTAGACAGTCGAGGTTGAGGCGTTGGATCGTCCTCACCCTGCTTATCACGCTCGCGGCGGGCCGTTTCGGCCTGGAGCGGCCGCTGAGAGATTGGATGGGCGGACACGTCGTCCACCCGCGGGCCGCCGCGCTCGGCGCGCTGGTGCTCGTCCAGATCACGCTTGTGGTTCCTTTTGCCCTGCGGTTAATCGGTTTGACCCGCCTGCGCTTCCTCAATCGGACCCGACCGGGCACGCTTTTCGTGGGAAGCTTTCTTCTCGCCATTCTGGTCGGTACTCTGATGCTGAAAACGCCCAACGCGACTGCGGCAGGCATCGGTTGGCTCGACGCCCTCTTCACCAGCGCCAGCGCGGTCTGCGTCACCGGACTGATCGTCGTCGATACCGAGACGGCGTTCACCGGACAAGGGCAGCTCATCGTGCTGCTGCTGATCCAGGCCGGGGGGCTTGGCATGATGACTCTCACCTATTTCGTCGCTCTGCTGGTGGGGCAGGGCATCAACCTGCGTGACCGGGCCCGCCTCGGCGAACTCTTCAGCGAGGAAAATCTCGCCAAGATGGGATCCACGGTCTGGAAAATCGTCCTCTGCACCTTCGCCATCGAGACGATCGGAGCGTTCCTCATCTACCAGGCGTGGTCGGACGATCCGCCGCGTCCCGGGCGCCTTGCCTGGGATGCGTCCTTCCATTCCGTCTCGGCCTTCTGCAATGCGGGCTTCTCCACCTTCGGCGACGGGCTTGCGGAGCCCGCGATCGCCACGGAACGGCTTTCGCAGGTGGTGGTGATGGTTTTGATCGTCCTCGGCGGACTCGGATTCGCGGTTCTCTCGGACCTGCCCCGGCTTGCCTTGCGAGTCGTCGGGGCCGGGCTGGACCGTCTCCGCTTCCGCCACCGACCGCAGGAAACCCGCAGTTCCTACGAAGCGAGACGCATCAGTCTCCACACCCGTCTCGTCCTCAAGACGAGCGGCTTGCTCCTGCTGCTGGGAGCGGCGGGTTTTTTCCTCGCCGAGGGCTGGAGCCTGTCCGGCGAACGCGTCTGGGAAGCCGCCTTCAACTCGGTGACGGCACGCACGGCCGGCTTCAACATCTCGGATTTCGGAAGCTACGGGTTCGCGACGGTCGTCTTTCTTTGCGGGCTCATGTTCGTCGGCGGCAGCCCCGGGGGCACCGCCGGCGGCGTGAAGACGACCACCCTCGCCATCGCTCTGGGGGAACTTCGCCGCCTCGTCCGCGGGCACGCCTCGCTCCACCTCGGCAACCGCCGTATCGCGCGGGACGTCGTGGAGCGTTCCACCGCGACCTTGGTTCTTTCGATTCTGTGGGTCGGCTTTGCGATTCTTGCCGTCAGTCTGGCCGATTCCGGTCTCGACCCTGTCGATGTCATCTTCGAATGTTTCAGCGCCTTCGGGACGGTCGGCCTGTCGCGCGGCATCACCTCCGAACTCTCCTCCGTTTCCAAGCTCGTCATCGTCGTCACGATGTTTGTCGGCAGAGTCGGGCTGATGACCCTCGTCTTCGCCCTTTTCGGCAACCCGGTGCCGCGCCGCTACGAACTGCCCGACGCAAGACTCCCCCTCAACTGACCGCCAAGCCGCGGCCCCGGCCGCCCACCCCGTCCCTCCCTATGAAATACGCCATCATCGGACTCGGCCAGTTCGGCTCCGCTCTCGCCATCGAGCTCGCCGATTCCGGCCACGAAGTGCTTGCCATCGACACCGACGAAAACCACCTGCGCGAGGTCCGCGACCGCGTGGCCCTCGCCGCGCACGCCGACGGCAACGACCCCGTCGCGCTGGAGCAACTCGGGGTCGGCGACGTCGATGCCGCGATCGTGGCCATAGGGGAAGGCTTCGAGGCCAGCCTGATGATCACCGCCCACTGCCAGAAACTGGGTTCCCGACGGGTCTACACCCGGGTGATCAACGATGTCCAGGACCGTCTGCTTGACCTGATGGAGGTGACGGGCAAGATCCGTGCCGAAAGCCTCGCCGCCGCCAATTTCGCGCACCGCATCACGCACGAGACGGTTCGACGCTATTTCGAGATCGGCGGCGGACACGCCATCGTCGAGGTCGATCTGCCCGAGGGCTACATCGGCAAGACCCTGGCCGAGGCCCAGTTCCGCACTGCTTGGAAGATCAATGTCGTGACGGTGCGCCGACCTTCGGGTGTGCCGGCGAGCGGCGAATGCAAGACGAGCT
>SLGN01000700.1 GCA_007123695.1 Verrucomicrobiales bacterium | reverse complement strand
TGCCGATGGTCTATTTCACGAATGAACAGGGCATCGGTCTCTCCACCTACGAACGGCTCTCCGACGGGCAACTTGCGCTGCGCCAGGACATCCCGATCCTGCCGGAAGGCATGTCGAAGGAAGGCCTCAGTGCCTCCGACCTGGAGATCACGCCCGACGGCAGATTCATCTTCGCCGGATTGCGGGGGCACCGCCAGGATTTTGACCGGATCGCCCGTTACCGAGTGGGCGAAGACGGCGAGGCGGAGTTGCTCGGTTTGACGCCGGCCGACAAGGTTCCCTGGGGGCTGGCGCTATCGCCGGACGGAAACTATCTCCTCGTTTCCGCCACCGCCGGAGCGACGCTCACGGCCTACCGGATCACTGCCGAGGGCGATTTGGAAAAGGCGGCGAGCCTGTCCTGGGACGCGGACATTTCCGACCTCCTCACTCTCAAGACACCTCTATCGCCCGCGCTTGATCTTTCCCCAATTGCCTCGCGCGCCGATCTCGATGCCCTCATCGCCGCCACCGCAGACGGGGCTTTGAAACAAGCCCTTCAGGCCCATGCCGCCGACATCCTCACCGCTGCCGCGAGGCACCCGCACGTCACCGCCGTTATCGGCACGATCGAGAGCGCACCCGGCACCTTCACCAAGGTCAACACCACGCCCGAGGCGCTCAAGAAGGCGGCAGGTGGCGAGATAGCGATTTTTGACACCCTGACGATGGTCAACACCGGCATCCTCAACGGCCACCCGCACGACAGCCGCGATACAAAAGCGGACCCCTATGACGCCGCCTTCATCGAGCATCTCGGGCACATCCCCACGTTGGAGAACCTTTCCGTCGTAGTGACCGCACTCGAAGAATTCTCGCTGGACTCCATCCTGAAACTGAAGCATCTCAAATCGCTACGCATCGAAAAACGACTCGGCAACGGTCTCGGCGACACCGCACTGGCAAAACTTTCGCAGCTCACGACGTTCCCCGATTTGCAGTCCCTGTCCCTGCATTACTTCAAAGCCACCGACGCTGGCCTAGAGCAACTTGCCGGGCTGAAAAACCTGGAGAGCTTCAGCTTCCGCGGCCATCTCGCCGGGCACGCCTTCGCCAAGTTTGAGGGCTGGACCAATCTGAAGTCCATCGCCCTCCATGGCAACGGCATCGACGATGAGGGACTGGGCTACATCTGCCAGCAATTTCCCAATCTCGAGTCCCTTAATCTCATCCATGCCCGCGAGCTTACCGATGCCAGCGCGGTGCATCTGCCGAAGTTGAAGAAGTTGAAAAACGTCAAGATCAACGGCCCAAAGGTCACGGCTGCCTGGCTCAGGACCTTGGACCAACTGCCGATCGATTCCTTGTTGCTTGGCAACGGCGTCAACACCCCGGCCCCCGAGGCGATCACCACGCTCAAATCCCTTCCCGGCCTGCGGCGTCTGAACTTCTATTGCCAATCGATCTCCGACGCCGACTTGGCCTTGCTCGCCAATTTGACCCAACTCGAAGAACTTCACTTTGAAGGTCTCGAGCTGTCCGATGAACATCTGCCGCAGTTACAGGCGTTTTCTTTTCTCAAGAGCATCACTCTCGCGCTTCGCCCCAAAGGCCATCCGCCGGAGACACAAGCCAAAGTCAGAGCCCTGCTGCCGAAGGTGGAGGCGAAGTTTGTGAAGTGAGGCAGCCAAGGCGGCTCCTGGTATTGTCGGGAGCCGTGCTGTCGGATTGAGTTGTTTCCCCCCGTGAAGGAGTCAGCCGCAAAAAACTTGTCCACTTTTGATCGGTTTGAGGGACATCCCTTTGTCCGATCATGACTCCAAAACTCCACCGCTCCGTCTCTCCGTTGCTGCTCCTAGGCGCTCTCAGCGTCCTCTGCGGTTCAAACGCCACCGCCGCGCCGCCCAACATCCTCATCCTCTTCGCCGACGACCTCGGCTACGCCGACCTCGGGGCCAACGGCATCCGCGACGACATCGCCACGCCGCACCTCGACCGCATCGCCGAAAGCGGCGCGCGCTTCACCGACGGCTACGCGACGCACCCCGTCTGCTCGCCTTCGCGGGCCGGACTGATGGGCGGCATGTATCAGCACCGCTACGGCTTCGAGCAAAACTCGGGCCCGGAGCAGTTCGCGGCGCCGAACTTCGGCCTGCCGCGCGAGATCCCGACCCTCGCCGAGAGGCTCAAGGGCGCCGGATACGCCACCGGCATGGTCGGGAAGTGGCACATCGGCTTCCGCGAGGGGCTGCGCCCGCACGAGCGGGGCTTCGACTCCTACTACGGCTTCCTCAGCGGCGCCCGCAGCTACCACACCGACGGCCGCTACCCCACCGACCCGCTCCTGCGCAACGGGGACGTGGTCGAGGGCGAGACCGGATACCTCACCGACGTCTTCGCCCGCGAGGCGATCGGTTTCATCGAGGGGCGCGCGGCGGACGAGCCCTGGTTCCTCTTCCTCTCCTTCAACGCGGTCCACGATCCCATGGAGGCGACGGAGGAGTGCCTGTCCCGTTTCCCGGACATCGAGGATCCTCTGCGCCGCACCCTCGCGGCCATGCTCGCCGCCATGGACGACGCCGTCGGCCGGGTCATGGAGGCGGTGCGCCGGCGCGGCCAGGAGGA
>SLGN01000641.1 GCA_007123695.1 Verrucomicrobiales bacterium | reverse complement strand
GGAGTTGGAGGGGAAATTCTCCATGCACAAGCTGTAGGTCCGGCGGGCGGAATTTTTGGACAAGAATTTTTCGTTTTCCGAATCTTGGCGTAATCGGTAGGCCCTGTCCGTGCCTCAGCCCCGCCGCCGGAAGCGTTTCGCCAGTTCTTTCACCGAGTAGACCCGCAGGGCGAGAACGGCGCCGAAGTAGGATGCTGCGCCCACTGCGACGAGCACGCCCATGAGACCGAAGCGGGCGAAGAAGCGGCCCTCGACGATGAGCAGGTCGCGGCCGAAGGCGGCGGCGGCGGCCAGCACCCCGCCCATGACGACGGCAGCGAGGAGGAGCCGCGCCACCCTCCCGTAGAAGCCCGCGCCATGCCCCATGAAGCCTGCCTTTCCCAGTCCGGTCCAGAGGAGAGTCACGTTGATCCATCCGGCCACGGAGGTCGCCAGCGCGCACCCGACCGGCCCGAGCCAGAGGAAGAACGGGTAGACGAGCACCATGTTCGCCACCGCCGAGAAGATCGTGAATTTCATCGGGGTACGCGTGTCCTCGCGCGAGAAGTAGCCCGGCTGCAGCACCTTGATGAGGACGTAGGCCGGGGTGCCGGTGGCGAAGGCCGCGAGGATCCAGCCGGCCTCGAGGGCCGCGTCGCCTTTGAACCTGCCCCCCTCGAAGATGGCGTACATGATCTCGCGCGGGATCACGAGCATCGCCACGGTCGCGGGCAGGCAGAGGAAGAGGGAAAGCTCGAGGCCCTGGCTGAGGCTGCGTTTCGCCGCCGCTTCGTCGCCGCCGCGGAGGTTGCGGGTGATCTCGGGCAGCAGGACGACGGCCGCGGCCATGCCGATGAGGCCGAGGGGGAGTTGGTTGATGCGGTCGGCGAGGCCGATCCCGATCTTCCCTCCGACTTGGATCGAGGCGACCGCGCCGCCGACGAGCAGGTTGATCTGCTGGATGCCGCCGCTCACTAGACCTGGGGCCATGAGAGTGGAAAGCCGCCGCATGTCGGCGTCGAAGCGGGGAAGGACGGGCCGCAGATCGACGCCGTGGCGCAGGCAGGAGATCACGACGACGGCGAGCTGGAGGACGCCGGCGACGATGACCGACCAGGAGAGGACCATCAGCGGATCCCCTGTCATTGGCACCACGACGACGAGAGCGGCGATGAAGACGAGGTTCAGGACGACGTAGGCGAAGGCCGGGGCGGCGAAGACGCGGCGGCTGTTGAGGATGCCGCTGAGCCCCGCGACGAGGCAGATGAAGACGAGGTAGCCGATGGTGATGCGCGAGGCGACCACGGCCAGCTCGAGGCGCCCGTCCTTGGCGAAGCCGAAGTTCGTGATCCGCACGATGGGATCCATGAAGACGAAGCAGCCCACGAAGCAGACCGCGAGGATGAGGCACATCGTCGAGAGGGTGCGCCGGGCGAAGCGGTCGGCCTTGGCGGGTCCATCCTCCTCGAGGCGGCGGCTGTACATCGGTACGAAGGCGGCGTTGAAGGCGCCCTCGCCGAAGGTGCGGCGAAAGAGGTTGGGAAGCTGGAAGGCCGCGATCCAGACATCGCCGAGGGCGCCGCTGCCGAGGTGGACGGCGATCAGCTTGTCGCGGACGAACCCGACGATGCGGCTCACCATGGTGAGCGAGCCGACGGTGAAGAAGGAGCGGAACATGGCGGAGGGGCGCCGCTTGCGGGTTCGGGGCGTGGGTGCGGAAGCGACGCTTCGGGGCTGGAGGGAATGCGGTCGGCGAGAGGAGGGTTGCTCCGGATCACTCCGGATCCGGGGTTGCTTCCCGTCCCGCGAAGAAGACATGCGGAGGGGCGAGGTCGCTATCCCCGTCCTCGAACTTGGTGCCGAGCTCGCGCAGGCTCGTCATTTCGAAAAGTACCTCCATGCCTTTCGAAATCTTGTCGGGATCGAAGACGAGGCGGGTCAGCTTCATGTTCCGCAGAGGCGTCAGGTCGGTGACGCCGGTCTCGCCGATGTGGAGTCTCTGCAGGGTCGTGCCGGCGAGGGGGGAAAGGTCGGTGACGGCGGTGCGGTGGAGGGTCAGGCTGACGAGGGGGGCGCGGGCCAGCGGCGAGATGTCGGCAACGGGGGTGTCGGTCAGCCAGAGCATCTGCAGGGGCATGCCCTCGAGGGGCGAGAGGTCCGAGACCTTGGTGCCGAGCAAGTTCATTTCGACGATGGGCAGGCCCTTGAGCGAAGACAGGTCGGTCGCGGCGGTTCCGCTGAGGTAGAGCTTCCGCAGGCTCGCCATGCCGGAGAGGGGGGAGAGGTCCTTGACGCCGGTGTTCTCCAGGTAGAGCTCGACCAGCGGCATGCCGCGCAGAGCGTCGATCTCGCCGACAGGGCAGCTCAGCAGGTAGAGGGCCATCAGTGACATGCCCCGGAAAGGGGAGAGGTCGGTGACGCCGCAGTTGTCGAGAGCGACCGCCTCAACCTGGCCCTGGGGGTTGATCTGGAAGTTTCCGTTGCCGGTGTAGGCGGGGTTGGCGCTCCGGATTGCCTCGTGCAGCTTCACTTCGCTCCAAAATTCCGTTTTCGGCGCGGAGGGCGCCTCCTTTGCGGGGGAGGGGGGCGCCGGGGCCGCGTTCTCGGGAGGAGGCGCCCCGGCTT
>SLGN01000389.1 GCA_007123695.1 Verrucomicrobiales bacterium | reverse complement strand
GTGAGCCACCACGAGCTGGCCGGGGCCCGCGTCACCGCCACCGCAGGCGGGCGCACCCAGGTCCGCACCGTCTTCAGCGCCCACGCCTACAAGTCGGGCGGGCCGATGGAGGCGCACTTCGGCCTGGGCCGGGAGGACGAGGCGGACCTGGAAGTGACGCTGCTGAACGGGCGGCGCTTCTCCTTCCCCCGGTTCGCCGCGAACCAGATCGCCGAGCTGGCTCTGGTCGCGGAGAACGAAACCGGCGGCGGCGAGGAGTCCGCCGAGGCGCTCGAAGTCGATGGCGCGCCCCGAGCGGGGGCGCCGGACCCGGCTTCCTCCGCCTCGGAGGCGCTCGGCCTGCCCCGCTTTCTCCGCCGCTTCGACCGGAACCGCGACGGCGTCCTCACCCGGGACGAGTTCCCCCGCGACGAGCTGTTCGACGCGATGGACGAGGACGGCGACGGTCGCGTCACCGGCACCGAGGCATTCGCCTACTGGACCAACCGCGAGGCGCTGAACGCGCCCAAGGTCGCCGCAGAGACGCCGGAAGGACGGGAGGCGGACGGGAGTTTCGAGCGCCTCTCCGGCCCGCCGGCGCAGGAATCGACCGCCTTTCCTTGGCCGCAGTTCCTCGGTCCGGATCGCCAGGGGATCGCCCGGTCGGGGCCGACGCTCTCCCGCGCCTGGCCGGAGGGCGGTCCTCCCGTCCTGTGGCGGGCCGAGGTCAGCGGCGGGTTCGGCGGCGCGGCGGTCGACCAGGGGCGGGTTTTCCTGCTCGACCGCCCCGCCACCGACGCGGAGGCTCTGCGCTGCTTCGATCTCGAGACCGGCGAGGAATTGTGGCGCAACACCTATCCGACCCGCAACGTGCGGCTGCCGTATTCCGGCTCCCGCACCGTGCCCTCGGTCGAGGGCGACCTCGTCTGGACCCTCGGCGTGGTCGGGGACCTGCGGTGCCTCGATTGGAGAAAGGGGGAACTCCGCTGGCGGGTCGATCTGATCGACCGGGGCGGGTTGGAGATCCCCCCGCGCTGGGGCGTCAGCCAGTCGCCCCTCCGTCACGCCGGGCTCGTCATCGCTCCCGCAGTCAACGACGAAAGCGGTTTCCTCCACGCCTTCGACGAGAGAACGGGCGAATCGAAATGGAAGACAGGCGACCTCGGCGGCGCCACCTATGTCACTCCCACCCTGCACCGCATCGGCGGCGTGGAGCAGATCCTCATGTTCGGAAAAAGCGGCAGGAGCGGAGGAGCCTGGCACGGCATCGATCCCGCGAACGGCGAGATCCTCTGGACCTGGAGCGGCTACGACAATCCCGCCCAAATCACCCATCCAGTCGCGCTGGGAGACGATCGCTTCTGGATCACCGGAGGCTACGACACCGGTTCGCGCATCGTGCGGATCGCGCGAAACGGCGAGTCCGGGTGGCAGGTCGAGGATCTCGGCGGACACGGCTCCGCCGGCAGCCAGGTCCACGCTCCGCTGACCCACGATGGACTGCTCTTCGCCAACCTGAACACCAACGAGACGCTGAGACGCCCCCGGCGCCCGGAGGCCGGTCTCGGCTGTTTTGATTTCGCGGGCCGGCTGCTTTGGAACACCGGCGAAGATCCCAACTTCGACCGGGGCGGGCTGCTCCTCGCCGACGGATTGCTGCTCGCCCTCGACGGCGAGACCGGTGAACTCGCCGCCATCGACCCCTCGCCCGAGGGATATCGCGAGCTGGGCAGGCACGCGCTCTTCGGTGGTCCCGCCAAGCAAAGCTGGGCCCCGCTCGCCCTCGCCGACGGACGCCTCCTCGCCCGCAGCCAGACCGAGCTGGTGTGCGTGGACCTCCGCTCCACCGGCGAAGCGCCAGCGCTCCGTGCGACCGGATCCCAAACAAGCACGCCCCGCACCCTCGTCCCCGCCCTCGGCGAGGACTTCCGCGCCTGGTTCGCCCGCCTCGACGCCGACGGCAGCGGCGCGATCGAAGCGGGGGAACTCGACGACCCGCGCGAGATCCGCGGCGCCGACCGCAACGCCGACGGCAAGGTGTCAGCCGCCGAGGCGCGCCGCTACTTCGCGGACATGCAGGCCACCCTCGCCGCGCGGGCGAATCCCGAGATCTACGTCCCGTGGGAAAAGACCGAGGGCCAGAAGCCGCTCCGCACCGCCGAATCCGGAGATCCGCTGCTGAACCTCCGCTTCTCCCGATCCCTGCCCACCGGCGAGCGCGACCCGCAAGGCCGTCTCCTCACCGGCACCGAGGTCATGCACCTCGAAACCCACCGCGGCATGCTCTTCGCCACCCTCGGCGGCTGGAACCACGACACCCGGCGCGAGCCGTGGCCGGGGGCCTCGGTCGCCGTGAAGAAGTCGGCGGACGCGGCGTGGGAGCTCGACCACAACTTCGGCGAACAGACCGGGCGAGCCGGGAGCCTCGCCTCGATCCGCTTCACGACCGACTCGGACGGCAGGCCCCTCGACGAGCCGGTCTCGCTGCTCCTCGCGGGCGTCGGAGGGCGGGAGGCTCCCGGAAAAATCGTCGTCTGGGTCCGGGACGACGAGAACGACCGTTGGGTCGAGACTTTCGCCGGTGAGCATCGCGGACCTGCCACGCCGGAGGTCCGGGTGATCTCCTCGCACGTC
>SLGN01000581.1 GCA_007123695.1 Verrucomicrobiales bacterium | reverse complement strand
GTCCTCGACCTGCCCGATCCGCGCGACCGCGACGCGGGCACCATCGCCTGCCTCGTGCGCGGACTCGCCGCCGGCGCCGACATCTTCCGCGTCCACAACGTCCGCGCCGCCGCCGACAGCGTCCGCGTCGTCGCCGCGATCCGCCGGTCGCCGGGCTTTGTTCCCGAGAGACCGGATCTGGCTCGTGCGGCTCGTATCTGATTCGGCGCCTTGGTGGTGGAGGCTTCAGCCGACAGGGCGCTCGGGTGTGTTAAAGGTAAACGGTTAACGGTTTCCCACCTTCCGCAAACCTCCGACCTTGAGCGGGCAAGAACGAGAGAGGACACGGCCAGACTGATTTCCTTCTAGCGTGAACGGGCACTGGACCGGCACGCCCATTCCGTGTCTACTCTTCGTAACTTTTCCAAAGCTTCGCAATGAAATCCCCGCTCCTACTCGGTCTCTTCCTAGCGGTCGCTCCGCTGCTCGACCTGGACGCCAAGCCCCTGTTCCAATCGGGCGACCGGGTCGTCTTCGTCGGCAACACCTTCGTCGAGCGGGCCCGGCTCTACGGCCATCTCGAAACGTCGTTGCAACTCGCGGCGGGGCCCGAGGTCGAGGGCCTCGTCTTCCGCAACCTCGGCTGGAGCGGCGACTCGGTCTTCGGCGATTCGCGGTCCTACTTCGGGCCTCCGGCGGAGGGACGCGAGCGGCTCGCCCGCAACATCGGCGAGATCAAGCCGACCGTGGCCTTTCTCTGGTACGGCGCCGAGACCGCCCTCTCGGTCGACCAGGGCTGGACCGACGAGACCGCCGACGCGGCAGCGAAGGTCTCGGGTTCGGGGCTGGAGGCGAGCAAGGCCCTCTTTCTCCAAGGCTACCAGGCCCTGATCGACGCGGTCCGCTCCGCCGCCGACGGGCATCTGCGCGAGCTGGTTCTCGCCTCCCCGCCTCCCTTCGAGAACCTCGGCGCCCCCCTGCCCGACCAGAGCGCCAACAACCGCAACCTCGCCGCGATCCGCGACGGGCTCCGCGAGCTGGCCGAAAAGAACGGCGCCCGCTTCGTCGATCTCTTCGCGGCCCTCGGCGGCGACGCCTTCGACGGCCAGGTCGCCAGCCCCGCCTTGACCGAGGATGGGGTCAACCACGGCGAGGCCGGCCACGCCCTCGTCGCCCGCGAGCTGGCCAAGGGACTCGGCTACCCCGAGGGGCCGATCGCCGGAAAGGACAGCGAGGCCCTCGCCGCCCTCCGCGCCGCCGTCGTCGAGAAGGACCGCCTCTTCTTCCACCGCTGGCGACCCGCCAACGAGACCTACCTCTTCCTCTTCCGCAAGCACGAGCAGGGCCAGAACGCCAAGGAGATCCCCATGTTCGATCCCCTCATCGCCGAGCAGGAGACGAAGGTGGAGGAAGCGCGTGTCGCCGTCTTCGCCGGAATGCCCAAGAACTAGCCCAGGGTAGCATGGGCATCCTGCCCATGCACTGTGCTGCGTCGCCGACTTCCCGACAAGCTCCATCGCTCAAACGCCCCCTTCTCTCTTCCCAAATCGAAGCCGAATCAGCGAATGTCCCTTCTGCGGACTCCACACGCCTAACCAAAGTGCATGGGCAGGATGCCCATGCTACGCCCGAATTTTTCACTGCGGCGAGCGCCGCCCTCCCATGACCCGACCGACCCTCCCCTTCCTCGCGACCGCCGTTTCGATGCTCGGCCTGAGCAACCTCGCCGCCCAAAAAGGCCTGCGCGACATTCCCGACACGCGGATCGAGGCGCAGCTCGAGGCTTTCAACCTGATCGAGGGGGCGCAGATCAATCTCTTCGCCCAAGAGCCCGCCGTCGCCAACCCCACGCACATGAACTGGGACGCGCAGGGGCGCCTCTGGGTCGTGAGCAGCCCGCTCTACCCCCACATCCAGCCCGGCCAGGAGGAGCAGGACAAGATCGTCATCCTCGAGGACACCACCGGCGACGGCGTCGCGGACAAGATCACCGACTTCGCCACCGACCTCCACATCCCCACCGCCGTCCTGCCCGGCGACGGGGGCTGCTACGTGGCCAACTCGGTCGAGGTCCTCTTCCTGCGCGACACCACCGGCGACGGCGTCGCCGACGAACGGCGCGTCGTCTTGTCGGGCTTCGGCACCGAGGACACCCACCACCTCGTCCACACCTTCCGCTGGGGGCCCGAGGGCATGCTCTGGATGAACCAGTCGATCTACATCCACACCCACCTCGAGACGCCCTACGGCGTGCGCAGGCTCCTCGGCGGCGGCATGTGGCACTACCGTCCCGAGACGCGCCGGGCCGAGGTCTTCATGAAAGGCCTCGTCAACGCCTGGGGCCACGCCTTCGACACCTACGGGCAGAGCTTCATGACCGACGGGGCCGGCGGCCAAGGGATCAACTTCGTCTTCCCCCGCAGCGTCTTCCTCTCCTCGCCCGGCGCAACGCGCATCCTGCCCGGCCTCAATCCCGGCCAGCCGAAGCACTGCGGCCTCGAGATCCTCACCGGCCGCCACATCCCCGACGCCCTCCAGGACGCCTTCGCCGCGCCCGACTTCCGGGGCAACCGCGTCAACCTCTTCCAGCTCACCGACAAGGGCAGCTCCTACACCTCGACGCAGATCGACGACCTCGTCAGTTCCAGCCACGGCGCCTTCCGCCCCATCGACATCAAGATGGGGCCCGACGGCGCGATCTACGTGGCCGACTGGTACAATCCCATCATCCAGCACGGCGAGGTCGATTTCCGCGATCCCCGCCGAGACCACGCCCACGGCCGCATCTGGCGCATCACCTTCGAGGGGCGCGAGCTCGTGGAGAAGCCGGACATCGTGAACGCCACCGAGCCGGAGCTCTTCGCCCACTTCAACGCCCCCGAGGGCTGGACCCGCAACGCCGCCGTCATCGAGCTGCGGAAGCGGCTCGACGCCTCCGCCGAGATCGAGCATCTCACGCCGCCCGCGGGCGTCGATCCCGAACTCTTCGCCCTGCGCAAGCTCTGGGTCTCCCAGGCGACTTGGCCTGCGGGCATGACGACCCCGCTCGACGTGGAGGCCGCCCTCGCCCTGACCGAGGCAAAAAACCACAAGGTCCGCGCCGCCGCCCTGCGGGCGATCTACTACGACGCGGCCACCATCCCCGAGGCCCTCGCCGCAGCCGAGATAGCCGTCGGCGACCCGCATCCCCAGGTGCGGCTCTGGGCCGTCAGCGTCCTCGCCCAGCTCGACTCGCCCGACACCGTGAAGATCGCCTTGCGTGCCCTCGACGGCGTCGAGGTCGATGAATTTCTCGACTTCGCGGTCTGGTCGATCTGCCGCGAGCACGCCGCCCGCTGGAAGCCCCTCACGACCGAGGGCAACCCCTTCGCCAGCCCCGCCCAGCTCCTCTTCGCGGTGCGCGCCCTCAACGAGCCGGTCGCCCTGCCGCAGATTCTCGCCGCGCTGGAGTCGGGCGAGCTCGCCTCCGACGCCGAGGTCGCCGGCATCGCCGACTGGGTGTCGAAGGTGGGATCGGCCGAGGACCTCGACCGCCTTTTCCAGTTCGCCCTGCGCGACGACGCCACCGCCGCCCATCGCACCACCGTCCTCGCCGCGCTCGACAGCGCGAACAAGCTGCGCAAACTCCAGCCCTCCGGCGACATCGCCCGCCTCGCCCAGTTCCTCCAGTCCGACGACGCCGCCACCTTCGCCAGCGCCGCCTCCCTCGCCGGACTGTGGAAGCTCGAGCCCGCCCGCGAGGGCCTCAAGGCCGCCTTCCTCGACGCGCCGAAGAACCAGGCCCGCGCCCGCGCCGCCCTCGACGGTCTCGTCGCCCTCGGCGGGCCCGCCACCGCGCAGCTCCTCGACGCCACCGCCCAGGACGCGGACGCCCACTTCCTCCTGCGCTCCCTCGCCGTGATCGGGCGCACCCGCATGAACCCCGGCGAAGGAGCCAAGCTCGCCCTCGCCGTGCTGCCCGACGCACCCGACGGGGCCGATCCCCACGGCATCTACGACGCCTTCCTCGCCACCCAGCAGGGCCCCGGCGCCCTCGCCAAAGCGCTCGAAGGCACGACCCTGCCGCCCGCCGTCGCCCTGACCGGGGTCAACAAGGCCCAGAGCGCCGCGACCCGCCCCGAGGGGCTCGTTGCCGCCCTGCAGGAGGCCGGCGAGCTGAAGCCGATGAAGACCGCCCTCTCGCCCGAGGAGATGGAGGCCATGATGAAACAAGTCGCCGAGGCCGGCGATCCGCACCGGGGCGAGGCCATCTACCGGCGCGCCGCCCTCCAATGCGTCGTCTGCCACGCCATCGGCGGGGCCGGCGGAGTGATCGGGCCCGACATGGTCAGCATCGGCGCGAGCGCCCCCGTCGACTACCTCATCGAGTCGATCCTCGAGCCCAGCGCCAAGATCAAGGAAGGCTACCACACCACCCTCGTGACATTGAAGAACGGCAACGCCTTCGCCGGCGCGGTCGCCCGCGAGGACGCCAACGAGCTCGTCATCCGCGACGCCGTCGGCAACGAGAACCGCATTGCCAAGGGCGAAGTCGCCGAGGTCCAGATCAGCCCCGTCTCCCTGATGCCGCCGGGCCTGACCGCTTCGCTGCGCGAAGACGAATTCATCGACCTCGTCCGCTTCCTCTCCGAGCTCGGCAAGGACGGCGACTTCAAGACGTCCGCGAGCCGCTACGTGCGCCACTGGCAGACCCTGATGCCCCATCCCTCGACCCGGGACCGCATCGGCCACTACGGGGCGAAGATCTTCACAGACCCCATCTCCGACTACCAATGGATCCCCTTCTACGCCCGGGTCGGCGGCGCCGTCCCCTTCGACGAGCTGCCCGAAGTCGAGGGCCGCGGGCGCAACCGCCTCGGCGTGGCACGCAGCTTTCTCGAGGTGAAGTCCGCCGGCGAGGTGAAGCTGAAGCTCAACGGAAAGCTCGCCGACCTCGAGTTCTTCCACGGCGAGGAGAAAGTCGAGCTGCCCACGGACGGCAACGAAGCCGAGGTCGTCATCGAGGTGAAGGAGCCCGGCCGGCAAAAGCTGACCCTTGTCGGACTGCGGAGCCACGGGCTGGACGGAGTCTCGGTGGAGATCCTCGAAGACGCCGCGAAGGCGGAGCTGCTCGAAGTGAAGGAATTTTGAGAAATTTCGCGTCAATCTCTGATTTCACCGTCGGCCGAAGCCTCCACACCAGCCCTGAAAACTGAAAACTGAAAACTGAAAACTGTAAACGGTGAACCTTCAGCCACACATTTACCGTCCACCGTCCACAGCCCCCTCTCCAATGAATCCCCGCCCTCTCCTCCCCGCTCTTGTCGTGGCCGCCGCCGCCGCCACTCTCGTCGCCCAGCAGAAAGGCCCCAAGGGCGGAGGAGCGCCCCAACTGAAGTGGCGCATCCAGCAGCTCCACAAGGACAACAACGAAGGCCTCGCCATCGGCGACATCGACGGCGACGGCAAGCTCGACATCACCGCCGGCGAGTTCTGGTATGCCGCGCCCGACTTCAAGCCCCGCCCGCTGCGCAAGCTCGTCCCCTTCGGCGCGGACTACTTGCAGAACAGCTCCGAGCACCTCTTCGACATGGACGGCGACGGCGACCTCGACGTCATTTCCATCGCCTTCACCGAGCCGAACCTGATGTGGTTCGAAAATCCCGGTTCCGGAGGCTACGACAAGGGTCTGTGGAAGGCGCACGTCCTCGCCGACACCGGGGTGAAGGCCAACGAGGCCGCCTTCCTCCACGACTTCGACGGCGACGGAGTGCCCGAATGGATCGTCAACTCGTGGGTGCCCGCCAACCCCGTCCACATCTACCGCCTCGTCCGGGGCGAAGACGGCCGCGTCGCCGCCGAGAAGCACGTCGTCTCGGAAAGCGGCAACGGCCACGGGATGGGCTTCGGCGACATCAACGGCGACGGGCACGACGACATCGTCTTCGCCCATGGCTGGTACGAGTGCCCCAAGGACGGACCTTTCTCGGGCCCCTGGACCTGGCACAATGACTTCGACCTGCCCCACGCGAGCTGCCCCATTCTCATCGTCGATCTCAACGGAGACGGGCGCAACGACATCATCTGGGGCGACGGGCACAACTACGGGCTCTACTGGCACGAGCAGCTCGAACCGCAGTCCGACGGCAGCACCACCTGGCGCCAGCACCTCATCGACAAGAAGTTCTCGCAAGCCCACTGCCTCGTGTGGGAGGACATCGACAACGACGGCAAGCCCGAACTGATCACCGGCAAGCGCTACTACGCCCATTCCGGCAGGGATCCCGGCGCCGAAGACAACGTCACCGTGCAATACTACAAGTGGCACCCCGAAAGCTCGACCTGGAGCAAGCACCTCATCAGCGACGCCCCCTCGGGCGAGGGCCCCGGCATCGGCCTGCAGATCCGCGTCGCCGACCTCGACGGCAACGGCTGGCCCGACATCGCCGTGGCGGGCAAGAGCGGCACCCACATCCTCTGGAACGAGGGCTTCGCCAAAGCGGAGTAGCGCCGACCGCCCTTCCCCCGCTACTTCATCGGAGCGAGCAGGTCGTCGAGTTCCTCCTCGCTGAAGGAGAGCTTTTGCGGCGTGCCCTCGAGGATGCCCTCGAAGAGCGCCCGCTTCTTCTGCTGCAGCATCAGGATCTTTTCCTCGATGGTGCCTTCGGTGATGAGCTTGTAGACGAAGACCGGATTCTTCTGGCCGATGCGGTAGGCGCGGTCGGTCGCCTGCGCCTCCAGAGCCGGGTTCCACCAGGGGTCGAAGTGGATCACGGTGTCGGCGGCAGTCAGGTTCAGGCCCGTGCCCCCGGCACGCAGGGAGATGAGGAACACGGGCGCCTTGCCCGACTGGAAGTCGTCGCAGAGCTGCCCGCGGTCCTTCGACTGCCCGGTGAGGGTCAGATACTTGATTCCTTCCTTGGCGAGCGCGTCTTCGAGGATGGAGAGCATCTCGGTGAACTGGGAAAAGACGAGGATGCGCCGCCCCTCGCGCACCATCGAGGGGATCCAGTCGAGGAAGAGGTCGAGCTTGGCCGACCCCTTCGCCTTCTGGGCCGAGGGCAGCTTGAGCAGCCGGGGGTGGTTGCAGACTTGGCGCAGCTTCAGCAGCGCGTCGAGCACGAGCAGCTTGCTGCGCTCGACCCCGAGCCGCGCGATTTCCTCGTGGACCTCGCGGCTGACGGCGGCCCGCACCGCTTCGTAGAGCTCCACCTGCTTGGGATTCAGCTCGACGGTGCGGACGATCTCCGTCTTGGACGGCAGGTCTTGGGCGACGAGGCTCTTGGTGCGGCGCAGCATCAGAGGGGCGACGCGCTCGGCGAGGCGCTTGCGCAGGCCCTCGTCGCGGTGCTTTTCGATGGGCACCCGGAAGCAGCGGTTGAAGCTCTCCTCGCTGCCGAGGAAGCCGGGCGTGAGAAAGTGGAAGAGGGACCAGAGCTCGCCGAGGTGGTTCTCGATGGGCGTGCCGGAGAGGCAGAGACGATGCCGGGCATCGATCTGCCACGCGACCTTGGTGATCTGCGAGGAGGTGTTCTTGATGGTGTGGGCCTCGTCGAGCACGACGTAGTGGAAAGGCTGCGAGAGCAGCTCCTCGGCGTCGCGGAAGAGGATGGGATAGGAGGTCACGACGAGGTCGCAGTGCCGCAGGATCGGGTAGTATTTCTTGCGCTGGGGCCCCTGCAGGGCGAGGACGCGCAGGGAGGGGGCGAACTTCTTCGCCTCCTTTTCCCAGTTCGGCACGACGCTCTTGGGGGCGAGGATCAGGCTGGGCAGGTCGGCCCGCCCGTTTGCCTTTTCGCAGTGGAGGTGGCAGAGGGTCTGCACCGTCTTGCCGAGGCCCATGTCGTCGGCGAGAATGCCGCCGAGACCCTGTTCGCGCAAAAACTGCAGCCACTCGAACCCGTCCTGCTGGTAGGGGCGCAGGGTCGCGAGAAAGCCCGGAGGGGCGTCGGCGGGCACCCTCGGCTTCAGCGCCTCGAGCTCTTCGGCGCGGCGCCGCAGGTCTGCCGGCGCCGAATCGACGAGCGCCTCGTCGCCCCGGTAGCGCGTCAACTGGGCGGCCCGCACGGAGTGAAGCCGCACCTTGCCCTGCTCGGTCGTGGGATGCACGTCGAAGAGTTCGGAAAGCAGACCGAGGACGGTCGCGAGCTTGCTGGCCGGAATGGCGACGAAGGTGCCGCTGTCGCCGACCTGGATCGGGATCTTGCGCTTCGGCTCGCGCTGTCCGAGGGCCGAGAGGGACACGCCGGCCGGCTTGCTCTCGAGATAGCGCACCAGGCAGGGCAGCAGATTGATGCGTTCGCCGCCGCTGCGGATGCCGTATTCGAAGCCGAACCAATCGACCGAGTCGTCCTCCTCGACGATCTCGCCGTAGTAGTCGAGCGGCTCCACCACCTTGAGACCGAAGCCGGGGTCGGTCGAGATTACGCATCCGAGTTCCTCCAGCTCGACCCGCCGGTTGGCGAGAAAGTCCGCCCAGAAGACCTCCTGCATGCCGCGACGCACGGCGGAGTAGGCGTAGCACTCCCGGTGTTCGGGCACGATCTCGTCCCACGGATAGAGCTCGACGAGCCGCTTCAGCCCCATCTCGCGCAGCCGGGCCGCGATGGCCGGAGTCTCCCCCTCGACCCGGGCGAGAGGCATGTTCTGAAGCACGGCCCGCGCGTCGGAATCGTCCCAGTGGAGAATCCCGGCGCGGACGTCGGCGGCGTGGAGATGGATGCGGCAGCGCAGGCTGCCGAGCCCGAAGGACGGATCGTCGGTCACCCCGCGCTCCAGCATCGCGGCCATCAGCAGCGCGGCGACATGCTCGTTGTTGCGGGTCGGCGAGCGGTCGCTGCGGCCCTCGACCTTCCAGCCTTCCTCCCCGTGGTGGATCACGATGCTGACCTCGGCCAGGGCCCGGCTGGTCCCGTCGCCGACCTGGCCGAAGACGCCGGCGAAGCGGCCTTGCACATTTGCCGTCACCACCCGAACCGTCCCGTTTCGAACGAGCCAGCGACCTTTTTCAAGAGATTCCCGTGAAAAAATTTCTCCGTAAAAAGGCGGGATGGAGAGATCGATCCGCGAGAGGGCGCATCCGCCATGGGCGGAATCTGCGGCGAAGCGCGGGGCGGATTGGGTGCTGGGAGGATTCAAAACAGGCGGGTTCCGAGTGGAAGGGGCATGTTGGCGAATTCATCCAGAAATTCAAGAAATACAAAATATTTTCGGACCACATTTTTGCACTCCGGTCCCTCGTCACCGCGAATGGTCCCCCCGTCCGCATCGGCCTCGCCAGAGGCGACCCAGCGGCACATCGCCGAAAATTCCTCTTTCCTCCGCTTTGGCATTTACATGCGCCGACTTCCGGCCAAGACTCTTCCGGCAAGATGGCCCACTGGTTCTACACCGACGAAAACGCCGTTCAACAGGGTCCGGTCGAGGACTCGACCCTGTTGGATTTGAACGCGGGCGGCGCCATCACCGCCAGATCCCTCGTCTGGCGCGAGGGGATGCCGGGATGGGCGACTTTCCGCTCCGTCGCTCCGGCTCTCTTTGCCCACGCAACGGACCCGCCCGAAGGCGCCGACGACCGCGCCGCCGTCGAGGTCGGGGTCTGCGCCCATTCCGGCCGCGTCTATCCGATCGCGGAGCTGCTGCCCTACGGAGAGGCCCTCGTCGGCCCGGAGCACAAGGAGACCTTCGTCAGGCGACTGCTCGAGGAAGCGGCGGCGGGGATCTCGGACGCCACCGAACAGCCCCTCGCCTACGTCGGCTTCTGGTGGCGGGCGCTCGCCTCGACCCTCGACTACCTCATCAAGATCCTCCCCTCGATGGTTCTGATGATTCCCTACTACGTGGCGGCGTGGTATGAAGGCGCTCCGGAAATCGACGAAGACGAGGTGTCCGCAGCCGCCCTCTTCGGCATGGGCCCGATGACGCTGGCCGCCTACGGCTTCTGCATGCTCCTGATGCTCGGTCTCTCCATCGCCTACGACACCTGGATGGTCGGGCGCTACCAGGCGACCTTGGGAAAAATCATCGTCGGCGCCAAGGTGGTCAACCCGGACGGATCGCGACTCACCTACCCGAGGGCCTTCTGGCGATGGTTCGTGAAGAAGGTCATCATCGGCCTCATCGTCTGGGCGCCCCCCTTCGTCGGACTCGCCATTGTCATCTCGCTGGTGGTCGGCGCTATTTCCAGCGGCGACAGCG
>SLGN01000214.1 GCA_007123695.1 Verrucomicrobiales bacterium | reverse complement strand
CAGGGCGGGGAGCCTCCGCACCGTGAGCGTGCCGTCGGCGGCGCGGAGCGCCTCGCAATGGTTGCGGCTCACAAGGCGGTCGTTCCACGTGATCCGGAGCAGGTCGACGTCCTCTCCTTCGAGCATTTCGGGCCTGCGCCCGATGCGCACGGGTCTCCCCGCGACGGCCTGTGCGACCGCCATTTCCTTGGAGTTCTCGAGATTGACCGCGACGAGGTACATTCTATTGGACCGGAGCCGCCTTCGAGAAGGTCTCGCGGATGAGGGGTTCGATCTCCGAGGCGGCCTCCTCGACGGAGATCTCGCGTCCGCTTTCCCGCGAGAGGGAGGTCATGGTGACGTCTGCGATGCCGCAGGGAACGATTGCCTCGTAGCCGGAGAGGTCGCTGGAGACGTTGAGGCCGAATCCGTGCATCGAGACCCACTTTCTGACGCCGACGCCGATGGAGGCGAGCTTTCGGTCCTCGACCCACACGCCGGTGAGACCTTCGCGCCGCGCCGCCTCGATTCCGAAGCGCCCGGCGAACTCGATCAGCAGCGACTCGATCTGCCGCAGGTAGTCGTGCAGGTCGCGTCCGCGTTCGGCGAGGTCGAGGATGAGGTAGCCGACGAGCTGGCCGGGACCGTGGAAGGTGGCCTGCCCCCCACGGTTGGTCTCGAAGACGGGATGCGGGAGCTCGCCGCCGCCGCGCAGGCTGGTGCGGTCGCGGGTGCGGCCGATGGTGTAGACGGGCTCGTGCTCCAGCAGCAGCACGGTGTCGCCGGCCTCGCCGCCGCGGCGGCGGTCGACGAGGTCGTTCTGCAGGGCCAGACCCTCGGGGTAGGCCACGGTGCCGAGCCAGCGGACGGTCATGACGGGCAATCCTACACCCTTTCCCGAAGTCGGTCGATGCCTTCGTGCGGGCGGACCGGGGAATCGGGGAGCGGAATGCCCGGCCCGGAGCGTAGGATCGCTCAGAAAATGTCGGGCTCGGGGGTGTCGGGGCCGTGGTGGAGAAAGCGGAAGTCGCAGCCCTCGGGGGCCTGGGTGATCTCCTTCTCGTAGAGCTGGGCGTAGCCGCGGCGGTAGCGCGTCTCGCGGGGCTTCCATTCGGCGCGGCGGGCGGCGAGCTCCTCGTCGGAGACCTCGAGGTGGAGCCGCCGCGCCTCGACGTCGACCTCGATGATGTCGCCGTCGCGGACGAGGGCGAGGGGGCCGCCGATGGCGGACTCGGGCGCGACGTGGAGGACGCAGGCGCCGTAGCTGGTGCCGCTCATGCGGGCGTCGGAGATGCGCAGCATGTCGCGCACGCCCTGCTTCAGGAGGTAGTTCGGGATCGGCAGCATGCCCCATTCCGGGATGCCCGGCGCTCCGATCGGGCCGGCGTGCTGCAGCACCACGATGTGGTCGGCGGTGAGGCCGAGCGACTCGTCGTGGATGCGCGCCTTGAGGTCGGCGTAGTCGGAAAAGACCGCCGCCGGCCCGCGATGGGCCAGCAGCTTCGCCTCGGCCGAGGTCGGCTTGATCACGGCGCCGTCGGGGGCGAGATTGCCGCGCAGCACGAAGGTGCCCCCCGCCTTGGAGACGGGCCGGTCGAGGGGGCGGATGACGTCGGCATTGTAGACCTCGGCCCCCTCCAGATTTTCCCCGAGGGTCTTGCCGGATACGGTGAGGCACTCGAGCCGCAGGTGGCCCTTGACCTGCGCGAGGAGGGCGCGCAGACCGCCGGCGTCGTAGAAGTCCTCCATCAGGTAGTCGCCGCAGGGGCGGATGTTGGCGATCACGCGGACCTGCTGCGAGGCCCGGTCGAAGTCCTCCAGCGTCAGCGTGACGCCGGCGCGACCCGCCATCGCGGTGAGATGGATGATCGCGTTGGTCGATCCGCCGAGGGCCATGTCGGCGACGATGGCGTTGTGGAAGGCGTCGGCGGTGAGCAGCTTCCGCGGCGTGATGCCCTCCCACACCAGATCGACGATGCGGCGACCGCAGGCCGCGGCCATGCGGGCGTGGGTCGAGTGGACGGCGGGGATGGAGGTCGAGCCGGGCAGACAGAGCCCGAGGACCTCGGCGACCGCCGTCATGGTCGAAGCCGTGCCCATCGTCATGCAGTGGCCGGGCGAGCGGGCGATGCCGTCCTCGAGCTCGAGCCAGCCGTCCTCGCAGAGGTTGCCGGCCTGGCGCTCGGCCCAGTATTTCCACATGTCCGTGCCCGAGCCGAGGGCTTCCCCCCGCCAGCAGCCCTTCAGCATGGGGCCGGCGGGGAGAAAGATCGACGGCAGGTTCGCCGAGGTCGCGCCCATGATCAGCGCGGGCACGGTCTTGTCGCAGCCGCCCATCAGGATGACGCCGTCGAGCGGATAGCAGCGCATCGTCTCCTCGACCTCGAGGGCGAGGAGATTGCGGTAGAACATGCTCGTCGGCTTCATGAAGCTCTCCGACATGGACATCACGGGGATCTCGACGGGAAAGCCCCCGGCCTGCCAGACGCCGCGCTTCACTTCCTCGGCGCGGTCGCGGAAGTGGGTGTGGCAGTTGTTCATCTCCGACCAGGTGTTGAGGATGCCGATGCAAGGCTTGGCCTGGAAGTCCTCGCTGCCGAAGCCCATTTGCTTGAGCCGGGAGCGGTGGCCGAAGCTGCGCTG
>SLGN01000371.1 GCA_007123695.1 Verrucomicrobiales bacterium | reverse complement strand
CTGGGGCTGGGGCGACCTGTCCTGCCACGGGCATCCCTTCGTAAAAACGCCGAATATCGACCGCCTTGCCGTCGAGGGCACCGATTTCCAGCGCTTCACCGTCGCCAGCGGCGTCTGCTCGCCGAGCCGGGTCGCCGTCATGACGGGCCAGTTTCCCGCGCGTCACAACATCGACGGACACTTCGCCCGGGTGCCGCAAAATGAGAGGCGCGGCATGCCCGACTGGCACGCCACCGACGCGCCCTCGCTGCCGCGTTTCCTCCAGCAGGCCGGTTACCGCACCGCCCACTACGGCAAGTGGCACCTCTCCAACGACATGATCCCCGACTCGCCTGCTCCCGCCGCCTATGGCTACGACGACTACGGCACCTTCAACTGCTCCGGCGAGCAGATGCCTTGGCACGAGGACGCGCCGCGCGCCATCGCCTTCATCGAGGAGAGCGTGCGGATGGAGAGGCCCTTCTTCATCAACGTCTGGCTGCATGAACCGCACACGCCCTTCCACACCCTGCCGAAATACGAGTGGCGCTTCCGGCATCTTGAAGATCGCGCCGACCAGATCTACGCCTCCGTCCTTTCCCACGCCGACGACCGCATCGGACAGATCCTCGACACGCTGGACCGGCTGAAGATCGCGGACAACACCCTCGTCATCTTCAGCTCGGACAACGGCCCCGCACGCGGGACGGGGGAAGAGGCGCTCGAGCTCCAATACGATACCGCCACCGGCGCCGGCTGGGGCATCGCCGCCGCCAAGGGCGTCACCGGAGGTCGCCGCGGCTACAAGGCCGCGCTCTTCGAGGGCGGCATCGGCGTGCCCTTCCTCGCCCGCTGGCCGGGCCGGATCGCGGCCGGAAAATTCGACGACGTCTCCCTCATCTCAGCCGTCGATTTGTTGCCCACCTTCTGCGACCTCGCCGGGGCGATGCTGCCCGCCGACTACGCGCCCGACGGCGTCAGCATCGTCGAAGTGTTGAAAGGCGAACCTCTCCCTCGCCGCGAAAAGCCGCTCTTCTGGAAGATCGAGGCCCCCTGGCCCGCAAGAGCCGCCAAGCCCGACCACTGGGTCGCCTGGGCCGTCGTCCACGAACGCTGGAAACTCGTCGCCAACCGCGATCTTTCCCACGCCGAGCTCTACGATATCGCCGCCGACATGGCCGAGTCCTTCGATGTGAAAGGCGATCATCCCGAAGCCGCCGCGGACCTGCTCGCGAAGCTCGAGGAATGGCAGGCCACGCTGCCCGAAAAGCCGACCGGCGAGGTGTTTTCGGAGTTGCGGGAGAAATCGGCAACGGATCCGACGCGCTAGTGTAGGCAAAACGGTGAGCGGCAAGGACGCGCGGCCTGAATGGTGGCAGATCGTGGACGGCGCGTTGCGCGGCCAGTGCTTTCCGGAGGAGAAACATCCGCCCGGATTGCGCCGCGCCATTAGCGGGACTGACATCCGGCTCCACTGCCGCTTCAAAATCGCTGCCGAGGGCCAGATCGTCATCAGCATCGGCGGACCGAATCCCTTCGTGGAGAGGGACTTCAACGTCGCCGGCCTGCACATCCGTGCCGACGGCATCACCGCGCGGGACAACGATGTCCTGCACCCGAACGGCTCGCCCGAAGCAGCAGAACTGAAGGCCAAGGGAATCTGGAACCGCAAGTTCTTCTATGCCAAAACCGAGAAGCTTCCGATCGCGCCCGACGTGTGGCACTCGCTCGTCCTGGAGCTGCGTGGCAGGGAGCTTCGAGTCACTCTCAACGGCGAACCGGCGCTCACCTACACCACGCTCTGCGGCCACGTGCCGAAGCACGACATCGGCCTCCAGCCCGGCGGAAAAAGCAAAGCACCTCTCGCCTCGTGGTTCGACGACGTTCGCGTCGAGCCGTTGATGGCAAACCCATAGACCGTGCGATGAAAATGCCCCGTTCACTCCCCACCGCCCTGCTGCTTGCGCCGCTGACCGCGATTCTTTGCTCCCCCGCCACAGCCCAGAACGTCACGGAACGTTTTCGCGCACTCGACAAGAATTCCGATGAGGCTCGGGAGAATTTACGGCGACTTCTCAAGCTGCCGCGTGTCCGCATCATCGGCGAAGATCCCGGCTTTCTCGACGACTACACGCTGACGACCGCTGGTGGGAGTCGGTGAAATGGTGCAACGCGCATGGACGGACCAAGACGCAGAGGCGAAACTTCCACCTGTCCGTCCGGGCGGTCTCGACAAGCCGGCCGACAACGGCGGATTCGGCGCGCGTGCGGGGGCCGACGCGGATCTCTTGCCCAAGTCCCGGAGCCTCCCCGGTTCCGGCAGTCACCTCCTGCCGTAAAAGTCGAGCGCATCGGAGAGGCTCGAAGCGATCTCGTCCCTTAGAAAGCCGGGCTCCATCACCTCGACCTGCCGCCCCCAACTAAGGATCCATCGGGAAATCTCCTCGAATCCTGAAAGCTCAAGCGACATTTCGAGCAACTCTTCGCCATCGCCGAGCCACCGCAGCTCCTGGCTCGGGTGCCAGCGCCGCTCCGACACGACGCGGGCTGCCCAGCCCGTGAACCGGAGGACGATGCGATGAAGTTCCCCGCCGGTCGCGGGCGAGTCCCAAACGCCGAAGCTTCCCCCCAAGTGCGACTCCGGG
>SLGN01000740.1 GCA_007123695.1 Verrucomicrobiales bacterium | reverse complement strand
TCGACGCTATTCACCCTGTTCGCCCTCGCCGCCTCGATCGGCCCGGCCTGCCTCGCCATGGGGGCCACTCTGCCTGCCATGGGCCTGCTCGCGCAGCGTTCCGGACGCCCGCTTTCGCGCCTCTACGCGCTGAACACCGCCGGCGCGGCGGCGGGCGCCCTCGCCGCCGCCTTCGCCCTGATCCCCTCGCTGGGTCTGCGCGGCACTTCCTTCGCCCTCGCCGCGACGCATTTCTCCCTCGCCCTCGCCTGCGCCGCGCTTTCCCTTTTCCAGCACCGCCGCGGCCGCAGCTCCGGGCCGGAGGAGAGCGAATGCCCGCCCGATCCGGAACCGGCCGGACCGCCGCTCTCGGTCGGCGATTCTCCTGCGGGCGCGCGGCAGCTCGCGCTCGCCGCCTTCTCCGGCGCGGCCGCCTTCATCCTCGAGGTCGCTTGGTTCCGGGCGCTGCGGTCGGCGTGGTTCGGCACCGCCGACAGTCTCGCGGTGATGCTTTTCTGCTTCCTCGTCGCCCTCGCTCTCGGGGCGGCGCTCGCCCCCGCGCTGCGCCGCCGCGGCATCGGGCTCGGCGTCAGCTTCGCCGCCGCCGCTCTCTTCGTCGTCCTCGCCACGCCCCTGATCGACCGCTTCGACCTTGTCGAGGTCTTCCAGAGCAAGGGGGCGCTCCGCCAGACCAGCCGCGTCCTCGGCGGGCTCCTCGTCATGGGGCCGCCCATCCTCCTCGTGGGCGTCGCCCTGCCCACCCTCCTCGACTGCGGTCGGCGGCCGCGTGACTGGGCCCTGCTCTACGCCGCCAACACCCTCGGCGCGGTCGTCGGCGCCAACGCCGCCGCCTGGCTGCTGCTGGAGCGGCTCGGACCCGTCGCCACCGCCTGGACCGCCGCCGCGATTCTCGCGGCCGGGGCGCTCGTCGCCGGCGGACCACGCCGAGGCCGTTTCCTCCTCCTCGGCGGAGGCGCCGTCGCCCTCCTCGCCGTCGCGGTGCCGATGTCAGCCGGCCACCGCAGCAGAACTCTCGGGGCCAGCCGCTCCCTCGGCGCCGACTCCACCCTCGTCGAGAGCCGCCACGGTCCCGACGCCTCGCTCTCGGTGGTCGCCTTTCCCGGAGGCAAAGCACTCGTCATCAACGGCTTCGTCGCCGCGGCCGAGGCGCAGGACCCCCGTCTCCACTACATGGACGCGATGGGCCGGCTCCCCATGCTGCTGCACCCCGATCCGCGCGACGCCCTCGTGATCTGCTTCGGCACCGGCCAGACCGCCCATGCCGTGCGCGACGAGGGCGCGGCGCGGCTCGACATCGCCGACCTCAACGCCGCCGTCTTCGAGATGGCGCACCACTTTGAAGCCAACCGCAGCGTGCTGGAGGATCCGAGGACGAGGCCCGTGGTCATGGACGGGCGGGCCTGGCTGCGCCGCGGCGACCGGGCCTACGACGTCGTCACCCTCGAGCCGATGCCCCCGTTCTTCAGCGGAACGAATTCGCTCTACTCCGTCGGCTTCTACGAACTCGTGCACGCCCGCCTGCGCCCCGGCGGCATCGTCGCGCAATGGTTCCCGCTCCACCTCATGACGCCCGAACAGGCCGCCTCGGTCGCGGCGGCCTTCGTCGCCGTCTTTCCCGAGGCCGTCCTCTGGCTCGATCCCGGCAGCATCGCACGCAACGGGCTGCCCGACCAGGGCATCCTCCTCGGCCGCCGCAGGGGAGGGGGCGAAGAGGCCGGTGGCACCCCTTTCGGCGAGGAATGGCCGGGCTACCTGCGCCTGCCCGAATCGGGAGGCCGTCCCCTCGCTTCCTTCGACGCGAGGGATCGCATCGCCCTCGACGGCGCCGGACTGCGCCGCTTCGCCGAAGGAGCCGACCCCGTCACCGACGACAACGTGCTCCTCGAATACCGTCCCTCCGCCTACCGCGCCCGTGAAGTCGGCGTGCAGGACTCCATCCGGCTCATCCACGAGCGCATCGACGCGGCCCGGCGCTAGCCTGCATTTCTCATTCGCCTCCGCGCTTGCTTTCGATGGATGGGCGCAGTTTGCTAGCGCATCAGGCGCAGATTCGCGTACGAACGAATTCCAAGGAAAACGATTCGCTTCAGGGCGAGACGGGGATTCGGAATGGACAAGCGACGCCCGTCGGTGCGATGCTCCCGCCATGTCCCCCCCCCGCTTCCAATTCCTTCTCCTCGGCCTTCTGCTCCTCCCTTCCTCCACCCGCGTCGCGGGAGAGGAGGGCCTCTTCTTTTCCGATCCCTCGCCACAGCGCTACAAGCTCCAGGCCCGCGCCAGCGAACTCGACCCGCGCGCCAAGGAGCATCCCGAGATCGACTTCGTCTTCGAGAAGGACGGCAAGCCCCAGGACGTGCAGAACGCCTCCGTCGACACCTCCGTCGCGCCGGCCGGAAAGCTCGTGATCTGGCTGATGGGGCACAACGAGGGCCTCTTCGAACGGCTCAACTCCTACGGGCTCCACGCGATCCAGCCGCACTACGCGAACCGCTGGTTTTCCCTCGTCTGCACCGAGAAGCCCGTCGGCGAAACCTGCCGGGGCAACGTGCGGCTCGAGGCGGCCACGGGCGAGGACCACTCCGAAGACGTCGACATTCCCAAGCCCGACGGCATGATGGAGCGCGCC
>SLGN01000346.1 GCA_007123695.1 Verrucomicrobiales bacterium | reverse complement strand
CTGGTGATCCGCGTGACGAGTTCGCCGCTGCTGGAGTCGCGGTGGTAGGAGAGGGACTGCGACTCGAATTTCGCGAACAGCTCGCTGCGCAGGTCGCGCACGACGGCCTGGCCGGTCTTTTCCATCAGGTAGGAATGGACCGCCGAGGCGGCAATGCCGACCAGGTAGCTGCCGAACATCACCGCCAGCCAGATCCAGAGACGCTCCGCCGTCAGGGTCCCGGCGACGAGGGCGTCGGCGACGAAGCCCCAGACGAGGGGGTGGAAATTGACGAAGGGCACCGAGAATACGAGAAGCGCGAGCGAGACCGCGAGACGGCCCCGGTAGGGACGCAGCCGCGTCCAGATGCGGGCGCAGAGTTCGCGGTTGGAAAATTTCGGGTCGGCGGTCACGACCTGACTACGTTGCCACAGGCCCGACCGGATCGAAACGCCGAATGCCGACGCCCACGATTCGGCGGGCGGCTCGCCCTTCGCTGCGCCAGAACGGCGACTAGCGGGACCGCGCCTCGTTTTCGTTCTCGGCGAGGAAGCTGTTGTTCCAGAAAAAGAGCATCTCCTCGAGGCTCGGCACGGCGAGGGGGCGGACGACGCGGAAGCCGAGCCAGTGGGCGTCGGTATGGTACCAGAGGCTCTTGGGCAGCTCTGCATCTTGAATTTGCCAATCCCGGCTCGATGGAATGCGACGGGCCGAACGGAGATCCTCGGGCAGATCATACCAGGATCCACCTCGGGCAACACGCGGGTAGCGGGTCTCGGGGCGAGTCAGCGGGTCGGCGACGACGTCCCCTTTCCAGCTCGCGTAGGCGTCGCCGCGGTATTGGTCCACGCACCACTCCATCACGTTGCCGTGCATGTCATGGAGGCCCCAGGGATTGGGCTTCTTCGTTCCGACCTTCTCGTAGCCGACTCGGACCTGCTTGGGGTCGAGGACGGCGTAGTCCTCCAGCTCCTCCGCCGGGCAGGAGTAGGGTCCCGTCGTCCCGGCGCGGCAGGCATATTCCCACTCGGCCTCGGTCGGGAGGCGGTAGAAATGGCCCGTCTGAAAGCTGAGCCACTCGCAGAACTTGTTCGCGGCGTGGTGGGTCATGCAGATGGCGGGGTAGCCATCAAGCCCCATCCCGAAGCTCATGTCGGTATAAGGACTTGTCGGCGAGGAGACGAAATCGGCAGGAGTCGGATCTTTGAGGTGCTGGGGATACTGGAGCGTTCCGTCCTTGTAGCGCGGAACTCTGGTGTCCATAAAAGGGGAATACTGATCCCAAGTCGTCTCGAAGCGCGCCATCCAGAAGGGCCCCACCCGCACCCGCACCTGCGGTCCCTCGTCCTCCTGCCGCTCGGCCTCGTCCGGCGGGCTGCCCATCAGAAACTCGCCGCCCCGGATCGCGACCATGTCGTAGGGCACGCCGGTCTTGGGGATCTTCGCGATGTAGTCCTCCATCGCCGACTCTTCGAGCGCCTCGACCTTCGCGAGGATGCGCTCCCGCAAGGCCGCGACCCGCTCCCGTTCCTCGTCGGTGATCTGCCTCATCGCCTCTTCGGCGGTGCGGGGATAGGGATAGGCCTTTTGCACGAACACGGAGAGGGCCGCAGCGGCAAGCGCGACGGCGGCAAAAAGGGAAGACCTTCTCATGCCGCGATCATAGACCGGCTCGCGTCCGTCCGTCGAGGCCGGAATCGCGTTCGCAAGGCCGAGCAGGCTTGTCACGGGAGGCGGAAACCGTTAGAATTCGGGCCATGGAGGAAATTCCCGACATTCCCGGAGTCGATCCGAAACTGCTGAGGGATCCGATGTTTCAACGGCTCATGGCCGAGGGGCTCGCCATCCAGGACCGCTTCTCCGCCGAGCCTGTCTACGCCCGGACAGGGAAAGGATACTTGAAGCCCACGGGCGTGGAGGAGATTCGCGAGGCGAAGGAGAAGATGAAGGCTGAATCGCGCCGGAACACGGTAAGGGAGGACGAGTGAGTCATGGATCAAGTCCAGCCTTGGCTTGAAGCATTCACCTGGGAAGTCGTGACGGCTCAGAACGCGGTGCTTTGCCAAGCGAAAAACGCCCTCCACAAACCGACCTCGGACGGGCATGACACAACCCGGTCGTTGTGGGATTCCCTCCACCGCCAACCCATGTCACTCGACGAGGCAGTCGATCTCTGCCGCCGGTGCCATCGCATGGCTCCTTTCTGCTTTTACAACGGAAACACCTTCGCTTCGGTTGTCGCCCTCGTCATCCGAACCCTCGACCTCCCCAACGACCGGGCCGCCGCCGTCCGCAGCCTCGCCGGACACATCGTCGCCGGGGTGGCGAGCGAGGAGGAGGAAGCGGCCTTCCGCGAGTTCTGCGAAGGGCTCCGTTGAGGCAAGCTCCGTCGGCCCATCGCCGGGGCGTTGCGACCGGCCCATCGGCGCTGAAGACCTTTCCGCGTTCCCGTTTGCCCGACTCCGCGACTCCGCCCGCCTTCACGCCAAGCGTGAACGCGTATGCCGCCGCTCTGGCGATTTTCCGGCGATTTCCTTATTGTAATTCGAAGTTTTCGCGTCCTCTCGCGCACCCCCGCCGCAGCCCCCACCCGCCATGCTCACGATCCTCGGCAACGACTCAGGCAAATTCTGCGACGGACTGTCGCG
>SLGN01000399.1 GCA_007123695.1 Verrucomicrobiales bacterium | reverse complement strand
TGCGTTCACCCCCAGCGCGATAAGCAGCGCCATGCCGACCGTTAGCGGCGCCGCCATGAGCGTGAAACGGAACGTCGCCCACAGGGCCTTGCGGAAGTAATCACTTTGGAGCGCCTCGGTATAGTTGTCCACGCCCGCAAACTGCGGCGGGTTTGCGTTTGTCATCGCGCCGGGTCCGCCGAATAGTGCCCCTGCGACGATGAGGAAGTTCCGCTGGTTTTTGAAGCAGTTCGTCGCCGGAATCGGTGCCTTTGTCAGGGAAAAGCGCCTCGACCCGCTGCCGATCCGGCGCGGCTTCGGCGGCTACGGCCTCCGCCATCTCCGCGCCGACGCCGGCGCCGGGCTCAATGTCGCGCTGCTCGCCTTTCCCCAGGGCATGGCCTACGCCGCCATCGCCGACCTGCCCGTCCAGCACGGCATCGTCGCCGGGGCGGTGGCCTCCCTCGTCGCTCCGCTCTTCGCCGGCTCGCGCCACACCATCCTCGGCCCGACCAACGCGACGGCCTTTCTCCTCTTCGCCCAGTTCGCGGCGTTTCCGGCGAAGGAGCAGATCTTCTACCTGCCCATGCTGGTGCTCTTCACCGGCGTCATCCTCGTCCTCGGCGCGCTCTTCCGCGTGGCCGAGCTGGTCCAATACGTGAGCCGGCCCGTGGTCGTCGGCTACATCACCGGCGCCGCAGTGCTGATCGTCGCCAACCAGCTCGCTCCGCTGCTCGGGATTGACCGGCCGGAGCAGCCCGCCGACGCGCCCAAGACCTTCTTCACGATCCTCCAGGTCACCTTCGCCGAGATCAACGGCGCCGACCCGAGAGCGGTCCTCCTCGGCGCCGCGACCTTCGCGCTCTGGATCGTGCTCGGGCGCCGCTTCCGCTCGCTCCCCGTCTTCGCCGTGGTCCTCGCGGCGATGTCGGGCCTCTACGCGCTGCTCCACCGCTACGCCGGTTGGGAGCTCGCCACTTTCGACGCCTTCTCCGTCGCCGACCTCGTCCCGCGCCTGCCCGAAGTCGGTCCGCGGGGCTTCTTTTCCGACGTGAGCAAGCTCGTCGGCATCGCCTTCTCCCTCGCCTTCCTCGCCGCCCTCGAGAACGCGACGATGTCGAAGTCGCTCGCCGACCGGGTGGGGGACCGGCCCGACGTGAACCAGGACATGCTCGGCCTCGGCATGGCCAATCTCGCCTGCTCCGTCAGCGGCGGCATGCCGGTCTCGGGCTCGCTGACCCGCTCGGCCCTGAACTTCGCCAGCGGCGCCGTCTCGCGCCTCGCCAGCATCCTCAGCGGCTTCCTCTGTCTCGGCGGGCTCCTCGTCCTCGGCGGCCACATGGCCCTGGTGCCGCGCTCCGTCCTCGCCGCCCTCGTCGTGGCCATCGCCTTTTCGGTGGTGAACCGGCACCACATCCGCATCTCGCTCTTCGCGACGAAATCGGACGCCGCCGTGCTCGTGACCACTTTCGTCGCCGCGCTGCTGCTGCCTCTGAACGTGGCCGTCTTCCTCGGCGTGGGCATCTCCATCGCCCTCTACCTGCGTGCCGCCAGCCGGCCCCAGCTCGTCGAGTACGAGTTCTCCGAGCAGGGCGAACTGCGCGAGGCGGGGGAAAAGCCCGAGCGTCCCATCCCTTCGATCTCCATCGTCCACGTCGAGGGCGACCTCTTCTTCGGCGCCGCCGAGCTCTTCCGCTCCCAGATCCAGAAGACCTCGCTCGACCCGGGGCTGAAGGTCATCGTCCTGCGGATGAAGAACGCACGCCATCTCGACGCCACCAGCGTGGTCGCGCTGGAGGAAATGGTCCGCTTTCTCCGTGGCCACGGCCGCCACGTGATCCTCAGCGGGACGCCCAAGGAACTCTACCGCGTGCTCCGGAATTCGGGATCCGTCGGCGTGGTCGGACGCGAGAACATCTTCCCCGACCATCCGCGCAACCCCAACCTGCCGATGCGGCACGCCCTGAAGCGGGCCCAGGAGATCCTCGGCACGGACGAGGCCGACATCCGCATCTTCTACGATCCCGCGGCACGGGCCAAGGCGGCGAAGGAGTAGGAATGCGGTCGCGAAGTTGGAAGTGGCGGCCTTGACATCGGCCCGCTTCTCCGCATCGTCCCGGCGCGGCACACCGGTCCGAACCCGGTCCGGTCCGCCCATTTTTCCCTACAAGAATCCCATGACCACCAGCGCTCCCGAAAAACACAAGTTCCAGGCCGAGGTCAGCCAGGTTCTGGACATCGTCATCCACTCCCTCTACACCGACAAGGAGATCTTCGTCCGCGAGCTCGTTTCCAACGCCTCCGACGCCTTGGAGAAGCTGCGGCACTTGCAGCTCACCGAGGGCGAGGTGCACCAGCCCGAGCTGCCCCTCGAGATCCGCATCGAGGTCGACGAGGAGACCCGCACCGTGACCATCGCCGACCACGGCCTCGGCATGACGAGGGAGGAACTCCACGAGAACCTCGGCACCATCGCCCACTCCGGATCGAAGGAATTTCTCCGCAAGCTGGAGGAGTCGGCCAAGAAGGAGAGCGCCCTGATCGGCCAGTTCGGGGTCGGCTTCTACTCCGCCTTCATGGTCGCCGAGGAAGTCGTCGTCCACACCCGCTCGTGGCGCCCCGGGGGAGAGCCGCTCGTCTGGACCAGCGACGGCC
>SLGN01000645.1 GCA_007123695.1 Verrucomicrobiales bacterium | reverse complement strand
TTCACCAAGGAACTCGAGGAGGCGCTACTGCGCAAAGAGATCGACTTCGCCGTCCACAGTCTCAAGGACGTGCCCACCGAACTCGGGCCCGAGTTCGAGATCTGCTGCACCCTCCCCCGCGCCGAGACGCCCGACGTCCTCCTCACCACCGAACAGGGTTGGGTCCCCGACCCAACCCTGTTGGACGGCCGCACCATCGCGACCAGCTCGGTGCGCCGCGCCCGCCAGCTGAGCTGGCTTTGTCCGAATGTCACGGTCGTCGACATCCGCGGCAACGTGCCCACCCGCATCCGCAAACTCGTCGACCACGCCGCCCGCGGCGAATGGCACGGCATCCTCCTCGCCCGCGCCGGGCTCGAGCGGCTCGGCATCTACACGCCGGGCCGCGACCGCTTCGAGTTCGAGGGCGGCACCGTCTTCGCCCGCGAGCTCGACGAAGCCCAGTTCCTCCCCGCCGCCAGCCAGGGCGCCGTCGGCATCGAGATCCTGCGGGAAAACGCCGCCGCGCGCGAGGCCCTCGCCCGGATCAACCACGCCCCCACCTTCACCCGCGTCTCCGCCGAACGCGCCTTCCTCGCCGCCCTCAAGGCCGGCTGCCAGACCCCCGTCGGCGCCCGCACCTGGTTCGAGGACGGCGGCGCCGTCCTCGCCATGGCCGTGCGCGTCTTCGACGAGGCCGATCCCGCAGGCGAGCCCTTCGTCGCCGAAGTCCGCGGCCCCGCCGAAGATCCCGCCGCGCTGGCGGTGCGGCTGATGGAACTCAAACAACCGCGAATTTCCTAACATGAGCAAAATCAACGGCATCTGCTACCTCGTCGGAGCCGGCCCGGGCGATCCGGGCCTGATGACCCTGCGCGGCAAGGAATGCCTCGAAATGGCCGACGTCGTCGTCTACGACTACCTTTCCAACCCCGACTTCCTCCGCTGGGCCAAGCCCGGCGCCGAGCTCATCTACGCGGGCAAGAAGTCGAAGGACCACGCCATTCCCCAAGGCGGGATCAACCAGCTCCTCGTCGAGAAGGCGAAGGAGGGCAAGGTCGTGACCCGGCTCAAGGGCGGCGACCCGCTCATCTTCGGCCGTGGCGGCGAAGAGGCCGAGGAACTTCGGGACGCCGGCGTGCCTTTCGAAATCGTGCCCGGCATCAGCTCCTCCATCGCCGGACCCGCCTACGCCGGCATCCCCGTGACCCACCGCGCCCACTGCACCCAGCTCACCATCTTTACCGGGCACGAAGACCCGACCAAGCCCGAATCCTCCCTCGACTACGCCCAGATCGCCAAGGCACCCGGCACCAAAGTCATGCTGATGGGCGTCGAGCGTCTGCCCATCATCACCGCCGCGATCCTCGAGGAAGGCGGCGATCCCGAGCTGCCCGTCGCCCTCGTGCGCTGGGCCACCACCGGGCAGCAACGCACCATCACCGGCACCCTCGCGACCATCGCCGAGATCGCCCAGCGCGAAAATTTCCAGGCGCCCGCCGTCGCCGTCTTCGGCACCGTCGTGAACTGCCGGGAAAAGCTGAACTGGTTCGAGGAACGCCCCCTGCGCGGAAAGCGCGTCGTCGTCACCCGCACCCGGCCCCAGGCCAGCGGGCTGGCCCGCAATCTCCGCGAACTCGGGGCCGACGTCCTCGAGATGCCGACCATCCGCATCGAGCCTTCGCAGGGAGATGACCTTCGCGAGTTCGCCCGCCTCGTCGCCGAGGCCCATACCTACGAGTGGCTCATCTTCACCAGCCCCAACGCCGTCGAGCACTTCTTCGACACCTTCTACAAGATCCGCAGCGACGCCCGAGAGATCGGCGGCGCCCGCATCGCCGCCGTCGGGCCCGGCACCGCCGCGAAGCTGAAGGAATACCACATGGCCACCGACCTGATGCCGAAGAAGCACGTCGCCGAGGCCCTCGCCGAAGCATTCCTCACCGAGGTCGGATCCATCGAGAACACGACCATGCTCTGGGTGCGGGCCAAGGGCGCCCGCGACATCATTTCCAAGGTCCTCAACGGAGCGGGCGTCATCCTCGACGAAGCCATCGCCTACCAGACCGTGCCCGAGACCGGCGACCCCACCGGAGCGGTGAAGCGCTTCCAGGAAGAAGGCGCCGACATCATCACCTTCACCAGCGCCTCCACCCTCGAGTGCTTCCTCGACCTCGGCCTCTCCATTCCCGACGACTGCCGCATCGCCAGCATCGGCCCCGTCACCAGCGAGGCAGTCGTCGAAAACGGATACGACGTCGATCTCGAAGCCGAGGACCACGATATCCCCGGCCTTGTCGCCGCCGTGCTCGAGCTGGCGAAACGGGAGTGAGGCGGGAGTTGAGGCGCGGACGCTCTTCGACTTGTCGCTGCGGCGCTCCCGTTCCGGCGGTTCGAGTTCCTCTTGATTTCGCAGACCATTCCCGAAGCGCCGACCCGCTACCACCGCGCCTTTCTCCCTACCGAGACCGACGGAAGCACCCGGAGAACGACTTGCCCTCGGGCCCACCAAACCTGTTGAAACACAGTGGTAGAGGCAGGGCGCCATCAAAAAACCCCAGCTTCGATCCATCCCCCCTCCTCAATTCGCTTTTGAATAATTAACAGCCTTGTTGTTATTGCAACAAAAACTCGAAGAAACGCAGTGGTAGAGCGAGGGTGCCGTCAAAAAAACCAGCTTCGATCCATATCTATTCCCAATCTGCTACCGATTAATTATGAGCCTTGTTTTTATTTTGGAACCCAAAAGGCGATGTCGTTGGACTCTTGCGGTTGCTGGGTCCTCGGATGAGGCCGCTCTCAGACGATGGTGAATCCGTCGCCTTGCCACGGCGACAGCACCAGCTCGGAAAGCCGCCATGTTCGGGCACGGCGAAGCAGGGGTGAAGCGGCGTGCGGGCCGAGGAGAGGAAGAAGCGACCGGAGCCCGCCGTGCTCAGACCTTCCAATCCCCGCGATACTCACGCCCCAGCCATTCCGCCTTTCCGGTGCCCTTGGCGAGTTGGTTCGCAGCCGGATCCCAGTCGAGCTTTTCCCCGTGGTAGTAGGCGAGATTCATCAAGTGGCAGCAGATCGCCGAGCGCGCCCCAACGGTGGCGGAGGTGATGGGCTGCTTCCGCGAGCGGACGCAATCGACGAAGTCGGCGACATGCCCGGGGCTGCGGTAGAGCCGCACCGCCGCGTTGGCGAGATGCTCCGACTCGAGCCGGTCGAGGACCTCGCCGAGGTTGCCCTCGTTCTCCAGCTTCGCGGCGACGGTCTTCCCGTCCAGCGAAAGGGCGATGCGTCCGCGTGCCACCTGCACCTCTCCTTTGCTCCCGAAAAAGTGGACGCCGATGCCACCGCCGTGGAGCACGGGGATCTCGCCGCCATCGCCCTCGTAGATCAGCGCTGCTCCCTTCGTGCCGTCGCCGTCCTCGGGAGGAAGGACCTTGACCGGTCCGCTCCCGTCCTTGCCGAGGCCCCACTGCACGATGTCGAGGTGGTGGGCGCCCCAGTCGGTGACCATGCCGCCGCCATACTCCCGGTAGTTTCGCCAGCGGGGGAAATGGTCGTGGACGCCGCGTGGGCTGAGGATCGAATTGTAGGGACGCTCCGGGGCCGGGCCGAGCCAGCGCTCCCAGTCGAGCCCGGGCTCCATCTCCTCCTCGGGCAAGTCGCAGGGGACACCGGGACCGCCGAAGTTCACCTCGCACCGTTGGAGATCACCGATGACTCCGTTGCGGACGAGCTCGCAGGCGACGCGGAACTCGCGCGAGGAACGCTGCTGCGACCCCGTCTGGAGAATGCGTCCATGCTTTTCCGTCGCCGCCATGATCGCGACGGACTCGTGGATGTTGTGGGTCAGCGGCTTCTCGCAATAGACGTCCTTGCCCACCGTCATCGCCTCGATCGCGGGGATGGCATGCCAATGGTCGGGAGTCGCGATGCAGACCGCGTCGATGTCCTCGCGCGAGACGATCTCGCGGAAGTCGTTGTAGGCGGCGCAATCGGTGTTGCCTTGGCGCTCGTCGGCGCGCCGCTTCTCCGCCTCGCGCCGGTTCGTGTCCACGTCGCAGACCGCCACGACGACGCAGCGGGGGTCGGAGAGGAAGCCGTTCATCAGTCCCCGGCTCTGCTTGCCCACGCCGATGAAGCCGACGGCAAGGCGCTCGTTCGGACTGACCTCCGCCGAGCGGATTCCTGAGGGCAGGAGAAAGGGGCCGACGGAGGCGGTTGCGGCGGAGCGGAGGAAACGGCGGCGGGAGGGGGATTGGGTGACGGTTGGTTCCATGAAAGGATTCACGCTGCGGGAGAACGGCAGGCCCAGGCGGCGTTCACTTCCGCGCCGGCCTGAGCTCGACCAGCTCCAGTTGGTCGAACCAAGCCTTGCCGGACGCCTTGCTGGAATGATGGCCGAGGCGGCAGCCGACCTTGATCGTATCAAGAGGTCCGGTGCTGAATTCGAAAGACACGCGCGTCCAGCTCTTCGACCGATCGATCGACTTCGTCGTCTCGAAGGTGCCCTCCAGCGAGAGCGTCGCCCCAAACCTCTTCGTATCGACGTTTTCCGTCCTGATCACGCCGGAAAGCCGGTAAAGCGTGTTCGGCTTCACCGCCACGGTTTGCTTGAGGAAGCTGTCGTCCGCCGTGGCGTTCTCGATCATTGCGCTCTTCGTGCCGTCGCGTGCCTGCCCCTCATCGACCTTCACCGCCCCCTTCTTGTCGAACGAGGAGAAATCCCAGCCTTCCAGCCCGTCCTCGAACGAGGGATTCTTCAGCAGATTCGCGCGACCTCCGGTTCTCTCCTGGGCCAAGAGGAGGGGTGCTAGCGCGACGGCGGCCAGCAGCGCCCATCCCCTTAAAGACTGCCATGTCGATGTTTTCGCCATGCAGCACTTCTACCGCAGAGCCGCCGCACATGTCACGAAAAAACGCCGAGAGGATCCACGCGCGAATTTCACCGCCCGAAACACGATCCCATTTGCTGCGCCTTCTTCGAGCTGTGCCGCCAACCGTTCGCGGTGGAGGTCGGAGATCGGCTGGCGCAAACCCTGTAGGATCGACTCTGGACCGCGCAAGACCGGTTTGTCACGCAATGCGGCCCGACCCGACGAAAGCCCGACGGTCACCACCCCATGAGCTCGGTGACGAGCTCGGCGATGCGGTCCTCCACATCTTCGGCGAAAGGCGCGCGGTGACCGTATTCCCACATCCCGAGAGCGCCTTCGTAGCCCCCCTCGAGCAGCACCCGCCGCGAGGGCACGTAGCAGAGCAGGTCGTTGTTGTAGCCGCACACCCAGGTGCGGTCCCAGCCATAGGTCTCCTTGAAGCGCAGCGAGTAGTCCACAACCGTCTCGCCGGTGAGGGCGACGAGAGCGAGCCCCTCGCCGAAGCGCCACACCTGGACCGGATAGCGCAGCGATCCGGGAGGTTCTCCCAGCGTCTCGTATTGCCGGATGAAGTGCTCGAAATCGCGCCGGTGGATCCCCGAGAGCCGCGGGGCCCGCTCGCGCAGCTCCTCCAGCGGCAGACCCGGCTCCAGTTCGAGTTCGGTCTCGCCCATCGAAACGCGGAGCGGGCCGCTCAAAGGGACTGCATCGTTGTCGAGGGCCTGCCGCACCGCCTCCGCAAGGACGAGCCCATGCCGTTCGGCCAGAGCGAGGGCGTCCTCGTCCCTCCCGCGGATTCGCGGCAGAGGGTTGGCGTCGCCGCCGCAGTTCTGCACGAAGATCGCCATCGCTCCAGGCAGGCTTCGCTCCAGATCGATTTGTGCGAAGCCGGCGTAGTCGCCGTTTACGCCCAGTCCGCCGAGCGCGGTTGTATGGCACGAGTAGCCGAAGACGATCCCGAGCAAACCCTCGGCGCCCCGCACCGCCAAGACGGGCACGTCGTGGTCGACCGGACCCGGCAGGGCGCGGCTTTCCGGCCCGCGGGCACGCCGTCGGTTCACCGCGATTCCGGCGAGTCCCTGGGCAAAGGAAAGCTCGGCCGGAGCGAGCGCAGCGAGCGCGGCACCGATGGCCTCGGAGTAGGCGCGGTAGACCTGCTCGGTGTAGCGGTCCCGTGCAGCCGCCTCCTCGGGAGAGAGCTCATAGTAGAGCCAGAGGACGTCTTCGGTCACCGGGCAGCTGTGATTGTGCGATGCGTTCAGGAGGAGCCTTTCGCGTCGAAGCCCGTGGCGTTCAAGGGCCTCGGTGCCGATGCGCCCGACCATGCGCTCGCTGAGCCCCACCAGATCCGCAGCGACCAGGACGGAAGGCTCCCCCCTTCATGCCGAAGCGCCATGGCCTTGATCCAGATGGGATGGTCGAGGCGCTCGGAACGCCGCGTCTTGCCCCCGTAGCCGGCCAGGGGAACCGATTCGGTCGGGCTGATATCGACTTTGGCGAAGCCCGCCTCCCACGACTCCGCCGCAACGGCGAGCCCGAGAGAGAGCAGAGTGAGGATCGAAAGGATCCGAAACATGGAAAGGAGGAAGATAGACGTTCTCACGCACCGAGCATGCGCCAATCCCCGCCTACCTGCCAACCGGCGTGTTTCGGGAGATGCCTTCGACTCTGAGGAATTCAGCAGCATTCCTTGGAACACGTTGGTAAACACATTGCACAAATGAAAAACCCATACCCATCCCACTTCCCGCCCGATATTGTAAACTAATAATTAAATGTCTTGTTGTTTGCTTATACTACCGCAGTTGTGGAATCGGTTTTGGGGTTGACTGCTCTGCAGGAATGAGATGATAGGATTCTCCTCGCCAACCTCGAAGGCATGTCTCGCTCCACTCGAATTCTGCTCCAAAATATTTATTATATACCTGGTAAACTGCGTTGCAGACTGGATTGATGACGAAGGATGACAAGGAGTCTGGAGGATTTGGTAGCGTCGGGGGCTGGGCACCTGTTCCCGAAATGCGGCGGTCAATCCTGGGCGAGGTCCCTTCGGAGGACTTCATCGATCTTTTCGATGACGTAGGGATGGAAGGGATTGCAGGACATGCGGACGAGGGAGTCGAGGGGGACGATGAGGGTGCCTCTCTCTCCCCGGAGCGAGACGGCGCCGAGATGCGCTCCGAACTCGGGTTCGCCCCGGGGTTCGATCCCATACAGGGAATCATCGAGCGGAAAGGGGACGGCGACATGGGAAAGCGAGAAAACGCCTTGCGGAAACGCGAGCCCGAGCTCGCGGCGATTCTCCTCCGTCGTCCCGGAGGGCACTCTTGCCTCGAGCACCTCGCTGGTCTTGGGCGAGCTGTTGGTGATCACCGAGACGGTGTAGTCCCGCGGCGGCGGGGGAAGAAAGCGGTTCAGTACGATGTCGGCCCGGGCGCCCATCAGCGGTCCGTAGTTGATGCGGCGGTTGATGTCGAAAAGGATCAGTTCGCTGCCGTTCGGCGGAAGGTTCGAATAGAGCGAATCGATGACCGCGCGGGTGCTCGTGGTGAAGTCCACCATGGACTGGAAGGTGAGGACCGGAGGCATCTCCACGGCCCGCCCGTTCCTCGCATAGCTCGCGAGGCGCGGCTGGAGGGAACGGGTGAGGAGCGAGGATTGCCTCGCCCCGTTCACTGGAAAGGAGTTGTATTTGAAGGGGTTGAATTCGGGAAGGATGCTTAGCCATGCGGTCCGGGCAAAGGCGGGGAAAACGGAAGGCCACCCGGCGATCCCGGCGAAGCGCGCCATTTCCGTGACCCCGATCATGGGAGAAAAAAGAACGATCTGGGAAGGACGGGCGAGGCTGTCGTCGCCAACCGCGTCGAGGGCGTACTTCATCGCGAGAGCTCCCCCATTGGAAAAGCCCACCAGATGCAGCGGCTTTTGCTCTCCTGCGAGCCGGGTGGCTTCCCTCACCGCCAGCTTTGTCGCCTGGTCCCAGGTTTTCCAGTCCATGCGGACGAGCCCTGCCGGCACCGTGCCGTGGCCGGGAAGTCGGATGCAGACGGCAGCGAAGCCGCAGTCGCGGTAGTGCGCAGCCACGTGGCGCATGCTGTAGGGCGAATCGGTCAGCCCATGGAGGAGAACCACGGACCCGAGCGGCTCCCCGTCGGGCAGCATCACGTAGGAGCGGTTCCAATTTCGCTCGAAGCGGTCGGGGTTGAGCGTGCTGTCGGGATGGTAGCGGTTGGAGAGGTCGCCCCCTTCCCTAGGCATCTGGAGCGAAACCTTCTGCCGCACCTCTTCCATCAACTTGTCTTCGCGGTCGATGTAGGCCTGCCAGTCGGCCTTGGCCAGATCGCGCTGCGCCAGCTCGGCGGGACCGTACTTGTGCCACGGTTCCAGCGGGTCGCCGGTGACGGCCTTGTAGCTGCGAAAGCCCAGTAGCGCCAAGAGCGCCCCGAGGACGACGAGGGCCGTCCTTTTTGAAAGGCGAATCAGCCAAGCCAGCTTGATGCGCCGAATGCCGCTCGGTTTCTCCGTCTCGTTCATGCTCTGGGCGAGAAATTGGTCCGGGAAACGGGGGTGTCAATTGCGGAGCGCCGACCACTCGGCATTCGCAATCCGGCATTCAGCATTCAACATTCCGCAAAGCTTCGGCAGGGCGTTGTCGGCACGCTCCTCTCACGACCGATGCCTCGCGGCGGTCGAAAGCGAGAGGTCGATCAGGGGCGCTGCTGGGGCGGAGCGGCGAGGAGCTCGCCGATGACCTGCTCGAGCTTGCGGGGATGGCCGAGGATGCGGACGTAGGCATGCCGCTTGCGCCAGTCTTGCCGCCACTCGCTGTGGCCGTCTTCGACGACGGTCCAGTAGGCTTCGCAGAGGTTGCTGAGAGCGCCGACGCTGCAGATCACGACGCTGCCGTCGGGCTGGGCCGCGAGGGTCTCGCGGTAGACGTCGAGGGCGTCGGGCATTTCGTCGTCGGGCTTGGCGCTGTGGGGAAACTCGTCGCGCAAGGCGGCGCAGAAGCTGCTGGGATGGTTCCAGCGAGGCGGGGTTTTCGCGCCGTCCTTGTCGGTGCCGATGGGGATGTCGGGGCGTCCGTAATAGTGGTTGATCGCGGAGACGGCGGCGGCGGAGGCGTTGGAGGGGTCCTTGCGGTTGGTGACGACGGCGAGGATCTCGGCCTCGCCGAGGTCGGCGAGGGCGTGCAGCACGGCGAGGGCCCCGGCATCGTCGCAGTCGCTCGCCATGTCGGTGTCGAAGATGATCTTCACCGGCTCGGCAAGGAGCGCTGCGGGGACCGAGAGGAGGGCGAGGAGGGCGGCGGCGAGAGGGGGTGGGGGTTTCATGGGTGGAGTGATGGAGTGTGGAGTGTTCTCAACGCTGCGGCGGCTGGCTCGCGAGCTGGACGATGGCTTCGCGGACGCGCTCGGCTTGCTCGGAGGTGAGGGTGAGGGCGCGGTGGAGGCCGACGGGCTGGGTGCCGCTCTGCTGGCGGAAGAGGGTGGCGCCGTCGTCCTCGACCTCGACGAGGCCGGGCGGGGTCAGCCCGAAGTAGCCGCGGTCGGGCATCACGGCGTAGAGCACGGCGCAGGGGTCCCAGTTGGGGCGGTCGTGGGGCGGGGGGTTGTAGAGGTAGTAGGCCTCTTTGATGGGGTGGTGGGGCACGTAGTCGTAGTCGCGCTCGATGCTTTGGTGGGGGTAGGCGGTGGCGAGGCCGATCTCGAAGCCGGTCCAGACGACCTCGGTGGGCCAGTCGCGGGCGAGCCGCTGCGCGGCGGGGATGTCTTTGACGACGTTGTACTCGAGGTGGCGGTTGTTGAAGCGCCCGTCGCGGTCGATGGACTGGAAGGCCCCGGCCATCACGCTGAGGAGCTTCACCTTTTGCTCGACGAGCTCGCGGCCGGTCAGCGGGCTGTGCTCGTCGGGGGCGGAATCGAGGAGGCGGGCGAAGTTCGTGAAGAAGCCGACCTGGCAGAGCGTGACCGAGCCGTCGGGCTGGGCGGCGAGGATCTCGCGCAGCAGGCCGACGGCCTCGGGGGCATCATCGCCGCTGGTGAGGTCGTGCGGGTAGGCGGGCTCGCCAGCGGCGGTCAGGGTGTTCGCGACTTGGTTGAAGCGGCCTTCCTCGGGCGTAGGGCCGTCGCGGACGACGCCGATGGGGACGTCGGGGTAGCCGTAGAAGGTGTTGACGGCATCGACGTAGGCGGCGGCGAGGGGGTGGTCTTTGGTGATGGTGACGGCGAGCAGCTCGCAGGCGCCGCGACGCTGCAGCGAATGGATCATCGCCAGAGCGACGGCGTCGTCGACGTCGTTGCCCATGTCGGTGTCGAAGATCAGCCGCACCGGCCCCTCGGCGCGGAGCGCGGGGGAGAAGGCGAGGGCGG
>SLGN01000305.1 GCA_007123695.1 Verrucomicrobiales bacterium | reverse complement strand
GCGCCGGGGCCGGGTCCGCGTCGGCGCTTTCGCCGACCTCGTCGTTTTCGACCCCGCCACCGTGGCGGCCCGGGCCACCTACGAAAATGCCGCGCAACCTTCGCAGGGCATCCCCTGGGTTCTCGTCCAGGGCGTCCCCGTGGTGCGCGACGGCCGCCTCGTCGAGGAGGCGCGCCCGGGCCGGGCCATCCGCGCCCCGCGCGACGACGACAAACGGTGACCCGCGTGCCCGACCGCCACGCTGCGGGACCTTGACCGCCACGACTCCTGACCGACACTGAACCGACACCGCCGACAGATTCCCTCCATCTCCATGAACCGACGCCATCTCCTCCGCTCCGGCGCCGCCCTCGGCGGCCTCCTCGCCATGCCGCTCCGCGCCTCCCTGCGCCCCGAAGATCTCATCGGCAAGTCGAAGTGGGATCTCGACACGCCCGCCCTCTGCGTCGATCTCGACAAGCTGGAGCGGAATCTCGCCGCCGTCCACACCCGCCTCGATGGCACCGGCGTCGGGGTGCGCCCCCATGTCAAAACCCACAAATGCCCCGCGCTGGCGAGAATGCAGATGGAGGCGGGCGCCCTCGGCGTCTGCGCGGCCAAACTCACCGAATCCGAGGTGATGCTCGAAAACGGCGTGCCCGAGGTGCTGATGACGGGCGTCAACGTCACCAAGCGCAAGATCGCCCACGCCATGGAGCTGCGCCGCAAACACCCCGGATTCATCCAGGCCGTCGACAACGAGACCAATGCCCGCGACCTCCAGGACGCCGCCGCCGCCCTCGGCATCGTCGCCGACGTCGTCGTGGACGTCGATGTCTTCGGCAGGTCCGGAGCCCCCGCCGGCAAACCCGCCCTGCGCCTCGCCCAGCAGGTCGACCGCTCCCCCAATCTCGAGTTGCGCGGCATCCTCGCCTACGACGGCCCCTCCCAGCACGTCCACGGCCACGCCGCCCGCAAGGCCCGCACCCTCGAGGCGATGGCGCCGGTGGTGGAGACGCGCGAACTCATGGACGCCGCCGGACTCAACCTCGGGATCTTCAGCGGAGCCGGCACCGGCACCTACGACATGATGGACACCCTCCCCGGCTTCACCGACGTGCAGGTCGGCAGCTACCTGTTCATGGACTGCCAGTATCTCGACATCGGCGGCGCCGACAACGATGAGGTCTACGAGGATTTCGAATCCTCCCTCACCGTCCTCGCCACCGTCATCAACGCCAATTCCCCGCAGGAAAAGCTCATTACCGACGCCGGTTCGAAGGCACTGACCCTGAACCAACCGCCCGCCCGCGTCATCGGCGAACCCGGCTTCGTCTACGCCGCGAGGTCCGACGAATACGGCATCGTCACCGTGGCCGATGCCTCCCGCGACTACAAGGTCGGCGACGTCCTCGAGCTGATCGTGCCCCACTGCGACCCCGCCGTGAACCTCTACGACGTAATTTTCGGAATCCGCGGCGACCGGGTCGAGTCCATCCTGCCCGTGCTCGCCCGCGGCAAGTCGCAGTAGTCGGCGCCGTCTTGCCGAATCTAAGCGCTTGCTTCGCGGCGAGGCTGTGGGAACCCTCTGGGGAGAGTCATCATGAGCAATTGGCAAACCTTCCAAAAATCCGTCCTGAGATATCCCGAGCTGGGCTTCGCCCTCGACTGCAGCCTGATGGATGCGCCCGGGGAGTGGCCCGAGACCCTCCGCGAAGGAATCGGGCGTGCCTTCCGCGACCTCGTCGCGATCGAGGCCGGCGAGGTCATGAATCCCGACGAGGGCCGCGCCGTCGGCCACTACTGGCTGCGGCGGCCCGAGCTCGCCCCCGCCGCCGAAGCGTCGTGGATCCTCTCGGTGCGCGAGGCGGTCTCCTCCTTTGCCGCCCGGGTCCTCTCGGGCGAGATTGCCGCGCCGAGTGGGAACTCCTTCCGCCAGATCCTCCTCGTCGGGATCGGCGGCTCGGCTCTGGGGCCCCAGCTCGTGGCGCGCGCCCTGCTCCCGGCGGATTCCCCGGTCCGCATCCACTATTTCGACAACACCGACCCCGGCGGCATGGACGACGTGTTCGCCTCCATCGGCGACGGCCTTGCCGAGACGCTGACCGTCGTCGTTTCGAAGTCGGGCGGCACGCCGGAGACGCGGAACGGCATGGTCGAGGCCGAAGCCGCCTACCAGGCGCGGGGCCTCGACTTCGCCCGCCACGCGGTCGCCGTCACCGGCGAAGGCAGCCTGCTCGACCGGCACGCCGCCGCTAAGGGCTGGATCGCGCGCTTTCCCATGGCCGACTGGATCGGCGGCCGCACCTCGGTGATGAGCGCGGTGGGACTGCTGCCGGCCGCCCTTCTCGGGCTCGACGTGGCCAGCTTCCTCGACGGCGCCGCCGCCATGGACGAAAAAACGCGCGTCCCCGACGAGCGCACCAACGCGGCGATGCGCCTCGCCCTGATGTGGCACCACGCCGGGGGAGGCCGCGGTGAAAAGGACATGGTCATCCTGCCCTACTGCGACCGGCTCGAGCTGATGAGCAAATACTTGCAGCAGCTCGTGATGGAGTCTCTCGGGAAGGAGTTCGACCTCGACGGCAACCAGGTCAACCAAGGCATCGCCGTCTACGGCAACAAGGGATCGACCGACCAGCACGCCTACGTGCAGCAGCTCCGCGACGGGCTGCCGAACTTCTTCGCCACCTTCGTCGAGGTGCGCCGCACCCGCACGGGCGAGTCGATCGGGGTGGACGAAACCGGGGCGACCACCGGCGACTACCTCCAGGGATTCCTCCGCGGCACCCGCCGGGCCCTCGCCGAAAACGGCCGACCCTCGATCACGATCTCGATCGACGAGCTCACGCCCTTTTCCCTCGGGATGCTCGTCGCGCTCTACGAGCGGGCCGTCTCCTTCTACGCCAGTCTCGTCAACATCAACGCCTACCACCAGCCCGGGGTCGAAGCGGGGAAGAAAGCCGCCGGCGCCTTCCTCGATCTGCTCGCCAAGGTGCGCCGCCATCTCGCCGAGACGGGTTCGGCCGGCTACACCGCCGACGCCATGGCCGCGACCCTCGGGGAAAGCGATGTCGAGCAGGTCTACCACTGCCTCAACCATCTCGCCGCGAGCGGCCACTGCCTGCGCGAGACGGGCGCCGACCCGGCGGAGGACCGTTTCGTCTCGTAGGCCCGAAGCTGCGCCCGACCCATCCGCCGCCGATGGGCTGCGGCGGGGATCGCCCTACTTCTGCCCGAGGAGATAGCCGCTCTCGTCGAAGATGAAGCGCAGCTTCCGCGACTTGGGCCGCTTGATCTCGACGTGGTACTCGACGCGGTCCTCGATCACAACCCGGTCGATGTCCGAGGCCCGGCCGCCGGCGGCGGTGATCGTGTCGATCGATTCCCGCACGCCCGGCGGGACATCGCGCATGCGGACCTCTTCGACCGTCTTGAGCAAAGTGCCCCCGCCCGAAATGTGAAGCTTGATGTCCTTGGCCCCCTTCCGGTCGATTTCGACCAGATAGAGGACCCGGTCATCGACGGCGATGCGCTTGATCTCGTCGACCTTGCCCCCGTGAAGATTGTCGTAGATGGTCGTCCGGACCGGTTCGGGGCAGGTCGAGAGAGCCACCTTCTGCGACGCTTCCGCTCCGGAAACGGCGACGAGGGCGATAGCAAGCACCGCGACGAGACAGGATCGTCGCGAACGGGGGCGGTCGCCCCATGGAATCGGTTCCGGGTTCACAGCTTGCACCCTTCCACTGGAAGATGATTTCAAGATGAGCGCAAACGCCTTTTCTCGCCTCATCCCGCCCCGGCGCGCCAGCCCTTCAGGAGGACCAAAGCACCTCGATGCAGAGCCGACCGTCCTCAAGGGCGGCCCGGCAGCCTCCTCCGAGAAACTCGGCGCTCGACCTCACGATGGAAAGCCCGAGGCCGGAATGCCGTCCGTCGGCACGGACGCCCTCCTTGCGCCAGAAGCGCTCGAAGAGCCGCTCGACATCTTCCTCGTTCAGGTCGGGTGCTTCGTTCACCACACGGATGCAGCCGGCCGAGGCCTCGATCCGCACGACGCTCCCCTCGGGCGAGTAGGCGACCGCGTTGTCGACGAGGTTCCCGGCCACCGCCCGGAACAGCACCGGGTCGCACAAGAAACGGCCCGGCTCGACGCGCAGCTCGACGCGGAGACGGCGGGATTCGATTTCCGAATTCCTCCGGTCGATGCATTCGGCGAGGACCGCCTCAAGATCGATCGGTTCGGGCACGCCCTGCGATCCGCCCTCGGCCCGCGCCAGCAGGGCGAGCTTCTCGATGAGCGTCTCCAGGTCGCCGATGGCCTCCAGCATCTCCGCGAGATGCTCCGGTGTCATCTCCTCGGGCCAGGCGGCGCCGAGTTCGGCCATCGCCTTGAGTTCGGCCAGCGGGGTGCGCAGCTCGTGGGCGGCGTTGCTGCTGAAGCGGCGCTCGCGTGCGAAGGTGGCCTCGAGACGACCGAGCAGCTCGTTGAGCTTTTCCCCGACGCCGGCAAGCTCCGTCGGCAAGTCCTCGACATCGAGGCGCCGGGCGAGCTTGCGCACGTCGATGCGCTGCACGTCGTCGGCAAGTCTCTGCAGAGGCGATAGGCCCGCGCCGACGACGTAGCGGAGCAGGGCGAGGGAGACCACCAGCCCGACGACGCCGAAGGACCCGATGGTGATGGCGGCGACGCGGAGCGTACGTCGCAGGCGGCCCAAGTCGCTCGCGACGATGATGCGGAGATCGCGGAAGCCGTGGTCCCGGTCCTCCGCCGGGGTGAAGGTGCGCCAGTGGGCGCGCCCCTCGACGTTGTCGGGCAGCAGGAGCATGGCATAGCCTTCGGCCTCGCTGTCGAAGCCCGGCGGCGTCGGCAGTTCGCCGTTACCGAGGGACGGCGAACTTTCCACGACCTCGCCGTCGCGGGTCCGCACCTCGAAGTAGTCTCCCGGGCTGGTCGAACCGAAGCCGGCGAAGGACTGCACGTCGAAGTCGATTTCGAATTCGTCTTCCTCCTCGTCGACGTCCGATGCGATGACGAGGGCTTCGGCCTTGGTCCGCAAGGAGGCGTCGAACTGGTTCCGCAGCGCGATGCGCAGAGTCAGGAAGACACCGAGGCCACCGAAGAGGATGACAAGTCCGGCGGCGATGCCCACCGCGAGGCTCATCTGGCGCCGGATCGACCTCATTTCGCTTCGAACACGTAGCCGAGCCCCCGCCGGGTGTGGATGAGAGGACGCTTCCCGTCCGGATCGAGTTTCTTCCGCAGCGCGTAGACCGCCGCATCGACCGCGTTGCTGAGGGGGCTGCCGCTCTCGTTGTAGAGATGCGCCTCGATCTGCTCGCGGCTGAAGACTCTGCCGGGGTGGCGTGCGAGGCATTCCAGCAGGGAAAACTCGCGGGCGGTCAGGACGATGTCGGCGCCCCCGCGGCGGACGCTGCGGGCGGCGAAGTCGATCTCAAGGTCTCCGGCGATGCGGCGGGAATCGGCCTGCCCTCTCGCCCGCCGCGTCACCGCCTCGAGCCGCGCCACGAGTTCCTCGATCGCAAAAGGCTTCGTGAGGTAGTCGTCGGCCCCCAGGGCGAAGCCACGAACGCGGTCCTCGACGGCGCCAAGCGCGGTCAGGATGATGACCGGCGCGTCGAGCCGGCGTCCGCGCCAGCGCTCCAGCCATTCGAGTCCGCTGCGCCCCGGCAGCATCAGATCGAGGACGATCGCCTCGTAGCGATTGGCCCGCACCAGCAGGTCGGCCTCTTCGCCGTCGGCAGCTTCATCGACCGCGTGTCCGAGCCGGGCCAGGGCCCGCACCAGGGTGCCGCGCAGGCGCTTGGAATCTTCGACGAGCAAAAGTCGCATCGTGAACGGATGCCGCGTTTCGGCGTCTTTTCAAGCACGGGCAGAAGCCCAAAAAACTCGAAGCCGCAGACCGGAGCAGCGTGTCGCCCGGACTGGCGTGCTTCGACTATCGTCCCTGCGAAGCGCAGAACTCGGGAGCTTCCGGCGGGGCACGCCCCAGGTGGACCTTTCCCGCCCCGGAATCAGACGCACTGCTTGTCCAGCTCGGCAAGCGCCTCGTCGAGGCTTTCGACGTCGTGGATGCTGAGGACCTTCGCAGAGCGGTCGATCCGCCGCATCAGCCCCTTGAGCACGCGACCCGGACCCAGCTCGATGAAAAGAGTCTCGCCGCGATCGAGGAAGCGGCGCACGCTTTCGCTCCAGCGAACCGAACCGGTCACCTGCGCCACGAGGGTGCGGCGGACCTCCTCGGGATCGGAAACCTCGGCGGCGTCCACGTTGCAGACGACGGGAACCCGCGGCCGCGACAGCTCCGTCTCGGCGAGGACTGCCGCGAGCCGCTCCTGGGCCGGCATCATCAGGCGCGAATGATAGGCGCCGGCCACATCGAGTTCCTGCGCGATGCGAACGCCGTATTCCGCCGCCTCTTCGACGACTCTGGCGATGCCCTCCTTGCGGCCCGAGACGACGATCTGTCCGGGGGCGTTGAAATTCGCCACATCGACTCCGCAGGCCTCCGCAAGCCTGCGCACCTCGTCTTCCTCCCCGCCGATGAGCGCCGCCATCGAACCTCCGGCGGCATCGGCGGCCTCCTCCATGAAGGCGCCGCGCTTGGCGACGAGGTCGAGGCCGGTCTCGAAGGAAAAGGTTCCGGCGGCGGAGTGGGCCGTGAACTCGCCGAGCGAAAGGCCCGCACATCCGACAATCTCGAGATCGGGAAGTTCCGTCTCGAGAAGGTCGAGGCAGGCGAGTCCGTGGACGTAGAGGGCGGGTTGGCAGACCGATGTGCGGGTGAGTTCGGCGGCCGGACCCTCGAACATTTTCGAACTCAGGGGAAAGCCGAGCAACTCGTCGGCCCGGGCGAAGCGGTCCCTCACGGAGCCGAAACGCTCCGCGAGATCCCGGCCCATGCCGACGGTCTGGGCGCCCTGTCCAGCAAAAAGCAATACGGCTCTGTTCCCCATGGTGATAAAAGAGCGCTACTCAAGCGCCGATCACCTCCGGCGCAACGGGTTTTTGGAGAGGCGGTCCGACATCCCCGCAGTCACGGCGGGGTCGGCGAAGGTTCCATTCCACCGTTGACAGAGTCGGCGGAGAGGCGTTCCCTGCCGGTTCCCATGCTGAAACCAGACGACATCGAAAAAGTGAAGGATCTCGCCCGCGCCGCCGGAGCCGCGGTGATGGAGGTCTATGGAACCGAGTTCTCCGTGGACGCGAAAGCGGACGACTCGCCCCTGACCGAAGCCGACCGGCGCTCCAATGCCGTCATCCTCGAGGGACTCGCCCGGATCGCACCCGACATCCCCGTGATTTCGGAGGAAACCAAGGCCCTCCCCTACGCGGAACGCAGCGGATGGAACCTTTTCTGGCTCGTCGATCCGCTCGACGGCACCAAGGAATTCATCAAGAGAAACGGCGAATTCACCGTCAACATCGCCCTCGTCCAGGACGGCGCACCCGTCCTAGGCGTCGTCTACCAGCCCGTCGGAGACCATCTCTTCTGGGCTTCTCGGGGCAACGGCGCCTGGAAGTCCACCGATGGCGGACCCGCCGTCCGGCTCGACGGCGGACCGCACTATTCCTCGAAGGACGAGGTCGTGGTCGTCGCCAGCCGTTCCCACCTCACCGACGAAGTCCGCGCCTTCGTCGCCGGGCTCGAATCGCAGGGGAAATCAGTGCAATTCCATTCGGCGGGAAGCTCCCTCAAGATCTGCCTCGTCGCCGAAGGCGCCGCCGACGTCTACCCGAGGCTCGGGCCGACCATGGAGTGGGACACCGCCGCCGCCCATGCCGTCGCTCTCGAGGCCGGACGGCGCGTTGTCGAGGCGGGCAGCAGAGACGCCTTGCGCTACAACAAGGAGTCCCTGCTCAATCCGCACTTTCTCGTGGAGTAGAAGATCACCAAGTCTTGATGTTGTCGATCTCGGTCATCTCGTTTTCGTCCTTGCCGGCGCTCCAGACGAGGATCGGCTCGGGCAGCCACTGCGAAGCCTGGCTGGTGTCCCAGGAAGGACGCATCACGCGGTTGTTGTAGTCGAGATCCATCCGCACGAAGTAGAAGTTGCCGTAGGGATCCCAGAGTTCCCCTCCACCGTCGGCCTGGAGCGTGACCCCCTTGCGGAAGCGTCCGCCACCCATGGGCTTGGCGGCCTTGTCCGAATAGAAGGCGATGCCGCGCGGGTTCAAGCCGCCGGGCTGCTTCTGGCTGTCGGCGCCGAGCAGCACGTCCATGAGCATCCTGTCGGTGCGGATGACGCTGTCCTCGGTCACTCCGGGACGCACCGGATACTTCCGGTATTCCGTGAAGTAGGCGGCGATCGAGTTCTTCAGGTTGTAGGCCGTGTTTTCGGCGTGGGTGCGCTCGGCGCGGCGCAGAGCACCGGTGGTGGCCGGGAACATCAGCCCGGCGAGAATGCCGATGATGGCGATGACGACGAGCAGCTCGAGCAGGGTGAAACCGGGTCGGAAGGACTTAGGAGGTGACTTTTTCATGAAGGGTCGCAAGTTGGAGGTTGGTGGTTCGGACGGCAGGCGATTTTCGATCATCCCGACGAAAGTTCTTCTTCCCCTCGATTGAAACACAAAAACCCCCGGCTCGTCCATCCTTTTCACAACTTTTGACCGATCTCGTGAAGAATCCGTTCATTCCCCGCATCCGCGAGCACCTCGCCCGCCCCGGCTACGAGCCTCTCAACAAGTCCGAGCTGGCCAAGGCCCTGCGCGTGCGCACGACCCAGCGGTCCGCCTTCCGCAACGCCCTTTCCGAACTCGAGGTCGCCGGCGAGATCGACCGGGGCCGCAAGTCCCGCTACCGTCTCGTCGTTCGGAGCGGCAGGGGCGGCAAGTCGCGCGCGCCGTCCTTCGTCGGCACGATCCAGTTCTCCCGCGACCGCAAGCGCCAGAGCGCCGTCTTTCTGCCTGAAGATCCCGGCGCCATTCCCGGCTTCCGCGCCGGCGACCGCCCGAGGCTCTTTGTTCCCGGCCGCCTCGCCGGCACCGCCCTCGACGGCGACAAAGTCGAGATCCACCTCGTCGCCCCCGAGCCACCCCGCTGGCACCGCCACGTCAAGCGCCACCGCGGGGCTCCCGCCCGCAGCGCCACCGGGCCCGCCGCCAAGGGGAAGCAGCCCTTCCCCTCCGACGCCGAGCCCCACGCCAAGGTCGTCCGCATCGTCGAGCGCTCGCGCGCCCAGATCGTCGGCCGCTTCTACAGCAAGGGCTCGCGCGCCACCGTCGTGCCCGAGGATGGGCGCCTGCCCACCGCCTTTCGCCTTCTCGAAGTGCTGCCCGACGCGAAACCCGGCGACATCGTCGTGGCCAAGTTCGCCGGATGGGACGACCCGCATAACCTGCCCCTCGCCGAAATGATCGGAGTGCTCGGGCGAGAAGACGATCCCGGCGTCGACATTCTCGCCATCATCCACCGCTACGGGCTGCCGACCGAGTTTCCCGAGGCCGTCCTGCGCGAGGCCGAAGGCATCGACGAGACCATCCCCGCCGAGGAAATCGCCCGCCGCGAGGACTGGCGCGAGCGCGAGGTCTTCACCATCGACCCCGCGGATGCAAAGGACTTCGACGACGCCATCTGCGTCACCGAGCGTCCCGACGGCTGTTGGGAACTCGCCGTCCACATCGCCGACGTCTCCCACTACGTGAAGCCCAGCAGCGCCCTCGACCGCGAGGCGAGCAAACGCGGCAACAGCGTCTACCTCGCCGATCGCGTCATCCCCATGCTGCCCGAAAAGCTCAGCAACGGCGTCTGCAGCCTCAAGCCCGACGTGGAGCGGCTCACGCACGCGGCGGTCCTCGAGTTCGACGCGAAGGGCAAGACCACTTCCGCCCGCTTCGTCTCCGCCGTGATTCGCAGCCACCGACGCTACAGCTACGAAGAAGCCTACGCCCTCATGAAGCTCTCCCCCGAGGACGTCGCCGCCATCCCCGAAGAAAAGGAGCGCGCCCTCGCCGCCCACCTCCACCGGGCTTGGCGTCTCGCCTCGATGCTGCGCGAGCGGCGCTTCGCCAAGGGCGGTCTCGACCTGGAGTTCGCCGAAGTCCGCGTCGTCCTCGACGAGGACGGGCGTGCCGTCGGAGTCAAGCGCAGCGAATACGACGAGAGCCACCAGCTCATCGAGGAGTTCATGCTCGCCGCCAACGAAGCCGTCGCCTACGAGACCAAGAACGCCCCGCAGGCCTCCGTCTACCGCATTCACGAGGATCCCGACCCCGGCAAG
>SLGN01000554.1 GCA_007123695.1 Verrucomicrobiales bacterium | reverse complement strand
CGAAGAGGGCGACACATGCGTAGATCCCCGCAGAAACGAGCGTGTAGGTGCCGACCCCTCCGCCGGGCGATAGGATCCCGAGCAGAAGATCTCCGACGACGAGGGCCGCGACCGGGATCCACCACAACCGGGGAGCGAGCAGCATGCCTCCACCGAAGGCCATGGCGAGGAGAGGCGCGGTGTTCCACGGCAATCCAAAAACCGGGACGGCGAGGCGGTAGCCTACCCCGAGGAAAATCAGGGCGAAAACCCAGACGATGGGCAGCTCGAAACGGCGGGGCTGGAGGTCGGGCTTCACGGGAACAGCTGGGGGAAGATCGGAGCACGAACGAAATCCGTCACGCAAGGGAGTCGAGCGTATCGACGATGGCATCCTTCGCCATCGTGCCGACCTTGGTCACCTTCACCTCTCCGTCCTTGAGGAATAGCAGAGTGGGCACGGCACGGACGCCGTATTTCACCGCCAGCTCGCGGTTGGCCATCACGTCGACCTTGGTGATCTTGGCACGCTCGCCGAGCTGGGCCGCAACCTCGTCGAGCACGGGCGCGAGCATCTTGCAGGGCCCACAGTGCTCCGACCAGAAATCGACGAGGACGGGCACGGTAGCGTTTTCTACCTCGCTGGCGAAGTCTTCGGCGGAGAGGGCAATGACGGTGTTCTGGGACATGGTATCGGAGGGGATGTTCTGCAAACGGTTCCGGAAGGAACGGAGAGGACCGACCTGGCACCTAGGATTCCAAATGCAAAGCACGATGCGTCGGAAACGCAAGAATGCGGAGCCGGGCCGACGACGAATCGGACCGCAAAGGTACACCGGGCGGATGCGAAACCCGTGGAAGGGATCAGCTGCCGCTGCCGAACTTCGTGATCAGCTCGATGCCGAGCACGACGAGGGCGAGGACGAGGACGATGATGGCGAAGGGCATGAGTCCGGATTCTTCGTATTCTTCCTCCCATTCTTCCTCCACCTCTTCTGCGGTGGACTGGATATTGGGAGCTTTGGGGAGAGGTTTGGTGCCGGCGGCGGCGGCGCCCATGGGCTGCGTCGAGCCCATCTTGACGGTGGCCTGGGGGAGCGGCTTGGCTCCGCCGGGCTGAAGGGGGGTGGTGACCCGACCGACGGGTCCGGGACCGGCGCTGCCCGGCGCCTTGGCGAGGGGGATGGTCTTGGCCCCGATCGGGGAAGCCGCCGCAGGGGGAGCGGGCGAGGCCGCCACCGGAGCTGCGGGGGGTGCCGCGACTCCGGCGGTGGGGACGGGCTTGGTCGGACCCAGCGGATCCGGAGCCTTGGCGAGAGGAATGGTCTTGGCGCCCGGAGGCGAGGGAGCGGGCGGAGCGGGAGCCGCGCCCGCAGGGCGGGGAGGTGCCGCAGGCGGAGCCCCTGGGGGGCGCGGAGCAGGCGGAGAGGAGACCCCGGCGGGCGGAGGCGGAGCGGTCGGGGCCGGAGCGGTCTGCGCCGTGGGCGAAGGGGCGGTCGGAACGGGCGTCGTGGAGCCCTTCGGCGCAACGGGCCCCGAATCCTCCATGGGGGCGCGCAGACTGATGCGAACCGTCTCTTTTTTGAGAGGCACCGTCGAGGTGTTCACGGAAGGCTTGGCTGGGTCTTGGTCGCTCATGGGAAAGTTGGGAACCTTTTTTAAAAGATTCTTCGCCATTAAGGACTTCGATGCTCGGCTATGTCAACCGCATTCTCTCAAAAGCGCACGACACCGCGAGATTTTTTTTGGTTCGCATCTTTCCAGACCGCAACCGAATCCCGGCCGAATGCTCTTTCGCGAAATCGATTTCAAGCCTATCGTCCCGCCGTTCCGGGTTTCCGCCTTCGTTGGCGGAAGCCCTCCTCTCCCCCTCACTCATCCCTTCGATGAACCAGAGAATCACCCTAGCCCCCGGCGACGGGATCGGTCCGGAAATCACGGTCGCCGTCCGCTCGATCCTCGACGCCGCCGGCTGCCCGATCGACTACGACGAGGTCGAGATCGGCGAAAAGGCCTACCTCGCCGGCCACTCCAGCGGAATCGCTCCGGAAGCGTGGGAAGTGCTGCGCCGCAACCCCGTTCTGCTGAAGGGGCCGATCACGACGCCGCAGGGCTCCGGCTACAAGAGCCTGAACGTGACGCTGCGCAAGACCCTCGGCCTGTTCGCGAACGTGCGCCCGTGCCGCACCTACCATCCGCATGTGGCGACGCAGCACCCCGGTATGGACGTCGTGGTGGTGCGCGAGAACGAGGAGGACCTCTACGCGGGGATCGAGCACCGGCAGACGGTGGACACCTTCCAGTGCCTCAAGCTCGTCAGCATCCCCGGTACCGAGCGGATCGTGCGCTACGCCTTCGAATACGCCAAGGCCAACGGCCGCCGCAAAGTGACCTGCCTCGTGAAGGACAACATCATGAAGCTGACGGACGGCCTCTTTGCCGAGACCTTCCGGCGGATGGGCGCCGAGTATCCGGAACTCGAACAGGAAGTCCAGATCATCGACATCGGAACGGCCCGGGTGGCGACGCGGCCGGAGCGCTACGACGTGATCGTGACGCTCAACCTCTACGGCGACATCATCAGCGACGTCACTGCCGAACTCACCGGGAGCGTCGGCCTGGCCGGCAGCGCGAACATCGGCGAACGCATCAGCATGTTCGAGGCCATCCATGGCAGCGCCCCCGACATCGCCGGCCGGGACATCGCCAACCCCACCGCCCTGCTCCAGTCCGCCGTGATGATGTTGGTCCATCTCGGACTGGCCGAGCAAGCCTCGGCGATTCAGAACGCGCTCCTCCGCACCATCGAGGACGGTTTCCACACGGCGGACATCCATCGTCCTGGATCGGATTCGCAGTTGGTCGGAACGCGCGCCTTCGCCGAAGCGGTCGTCGAACGCCTCGGACAGCGGCCGGTGGCCCTTCCGGTGGCGGAGTTCCCAAACGCGCCGGCCCAGCCGCTCCCCTACCGGCGGCCGGAGGTGAAACGGGAACTTTGCGGGGTCGATTTCTTCGTCTGTGCGGCCGATTCCGCCCCGGACGAGCTGGCGGCGCGGCTGCAAAAAGCCGCCGAGGGACGGATGCGGCTGAAGCTGGTCACCAACCGCGGAGTCAAGGTCTGGCCCGAAGGATTCCCCGAGACCTTCTGCACCGACCACTGGCGCTGCCGTTTCGTCAATCCCGCCGCCGACACCACCTCGCCGGAACCGAGCTATCCGCCGGTGGAGGCCACGCTCGTTCCCGAGCTGCTCGCCGCGCTCCTCGACGCCGGGATCGAAGTGGTGAAATCCGAAAACCTCTACCTCTTCGACGGACAGCGCGGCTTTTCGCTCGGCCAGGGCGAATGACCGGCCCGCGCCGATGCAGCCCCTTCCCATGTCCTTTCCCGACTCACCCGCCGCCCTGCTACAGGAGCTCGTCCGCATCCCCAGCGTGAACCCTCAGGGCGCTCCGGGACAGGATGCGACGGGCGAGGGCGCCTGCGCCCGGCGGGTCGGCGAACTCCTCGCCGTCTGCGGCGCCGAAGTCGTCTTCGAAGAGGTCCTGCCAGGCCGTCCCAACGTGATCGGGCGGTTTCCCGGCGCCGGCGCCGGAAAGCCCGCCATCCTCTTCGCCCCGCACCTCGACACCGTGAGCGTGGCGGGAATGGTGGTCGATCCCTTCGGCGGAGAAATCGAGAACGGGCGCATCTACGGAAGGGGCGCCTCCGACACCAAAGGCACCGCCGCCGCGATGCTCTGGGCCCTCCACGAGCGCAGAAGCCGGCTCGGCGGCCTAGAGGCTTCGGTAGCCTTCGTCGGACTCATGGGCGAAGAGGCGGGCCAGCCCGGATCGCAGCATTTCGCCCGGCACCACGGCGGGGAGTTCTCTTTCGCCGTCGTGGGAGAACCGACATCCCTCGAGACCGTCCACGCCCACAAGGGCTGCCTTTGGCATCGGCTCTCCACCATCGGACGCGCCTGCCACGGTTCGACCCCCGAACGCGGCGAGAACGCCATCCGCAAACTGCTGCCCATCCTCGAGCCGCTCCTCGAACACCTCGAGCAGTCCTTCGTCTCCTACTCCGACGAAGTTCTCGGCCGACCCACCGCGAGCCTCGGGCTCGTTTCCGGCGGAAGCAGTCCGAACATCGTGCCGGACGCTTGCGAAGCCTTCCTCGACGTGCGCGAAACCCCGGCCCTGCACCAATCCGGAGGCAGCGCCCGCATCATCCGGGAATTCCTCGCGACCTCCGGAGCCGCGGAATCCGTGGCCCTCGAGACCCTCGGCGACTCGACCCCGCTCCTTACCGATCCCGGCGAAGACGGAGTGCGCCGCCTTCTCTCCCTCGGCTCGAAGCTTGCCACCGCACCCTGGTACTGCGACGCCGGACGACTCGCCGAAGGCGGCATCCCCTCGGTCGCCTGCGGTCCCGGCAGCATCGCCCAGGCCCACACCAAGGACGAATTCCTCTCCGTCGCCGATCTCGAGGCCGGCTGCGAATTCTACGGACGCTTCCTTGACACCTACTCGGCGTGAGTTGGGCGGGCACCCCGCAAAAAAAGCCGCCCCGGAGGGCGGCTCGGAGAGAACCGATGCAGGCTTCGAATCACCAACTGCGCCCACGGGTGTAGCCCGTCGTCGTGAGGAACCCGATCTGCGGAGGAAACTCCTCGTAGCCGCGGATGGGGAGGTAGTCGATATCGGGCATCGGGGGGCGGTAGCTGTCCTTGTAGAGGGGACGCTGGAAGTTCACCACCTCGTAGATCCCGTATTTGAGACGGGCGCCGGCACGCTGCACCCCGACGAGGAAGCCGGCCGTCATGATGCCGGTGGCCTGCTCCGTGTGCAGCTCGCCCCAGCGTGTCATCGTCGTCGGGATCTCGGTCCAACCGTAGACGATGTTGGAAATGCCGCGGCCGAGCTTGCGGGCTTTCGTGTATTTCGTCTTCGGCGGCTCGTGGATGTCGGCTACGGCGAACGAAACGAGGGCGAGGGTGGCAATGGCGGCGAACAGTGTTCTCATCGTGTTTGGGACCGAAGGGTAGACAGACGCGGCAAGCTTGGCAACCAAAAAAAACTTTTCGCTTGGCGCTGGGCCTCATCCCCCTATCTTGGGAAAAAATGCATCCCGATCTCGAAAAACTCCTCCAGCGCGACAAAATTGACGCGGCCACGGCCGAAAAGCTCGATCTCCTTGCCCCCGGCACCTACTGCCACCACAAAAGCTGGGGCTCCGGCCGCATCGTCGAATGGGACCGGCTCGGCGTCAAAGTCGTCGTGGACTTCGAAGGCAAGCCTGGCCACGAGCTCGGCATGAAGTTCGCCGCGATGTCCCTCTCCCCGCTGGACGGGGACAGCTTCCTCGCCAAGCGATTCGCCGCCGCGGAGGACCTCAAGGCACTCGCCGCCGCCGACCCGGTCGCCCTCGTCAAGCTGGTGGTTTCGGGCAACGGCGGACGCATCTCCCTCGACCAGCTCGAGGAGCAGCTCTCCGGCCACATCGTCGAGCCCGGCAAATACAAAAGCTGGTGGGAATCGGCCAAGCGCAAGCTGCGCGAAAACCCGCAGTTCATCGTGCCCGCCAAGCGCACCGAGCCGCTCGAGCTGCGCGAGGACGATTTCGACCCTTCCGAAGACCTCGTCGCCCAGTTCGCCCAGGCCCGCGACCTCAGGGCCAAGGTCAAGGCCGTTGACTCCATCATCAAGGAGATCCACGCCTTCAAGGATCACGAAGACCGGCTCAAGTCCCTCGTCGGCGAAATCAGCGAAATCGTGCGCAAAGGGGTGAAGCTGCAGTATGTCCCCGCCGTCGAGCTCGTTCTCATCCGCGACGAACTCCAGTCCCGCATCAAGGGCTTCGAGGCCGCCGAGGGCGAAATCACCGCCGCCGAGATTCTCGCCTCCGACGAGCCCGCCATTCCCAAGCTGCTCGAAGAACTCTCCCTGACCCGTCTGCGGCAGGTCCTCAAGAGCTTCCCCGCAGCCTTCGGCGACGACGAATGGATGTCGAAGCTCCTCGGCCTGATTCCCGCCTGCAACCTGCGCTCCATCGGCGAGATCGCCGCCTACCTAGATTCCGTCGGGCAGCGCGAAGCGCTCGTCGCCCACATGGCCAACGGGCTGCAGCAACGCTCCCTCACCTCCGACGCGCTCGCCTGGATCTGCCGCGAGCGCAAGGGGCTCGCCGCGAGCCTCTTCAGCCCCAGCCTGTGCCTTTCCGTGATGAGCACGCTCGAGGCCGACCAGCTCAACGACGAAGGACTCGTGCGCTCCGCCAATCGCCTCCGCGACCTCGTCGCAGACGACTCCGCCCTGATCCCCGACTTCATCCAAGGCGCCAACATCAACACCATCCGCAACTTCGCCGGCCGCCTCGTCAGCTCCGCTTCCTTCGACGAGCTCACGCGCAAGTCGCTCATGGCCCGCATCATCAAGCTCCACCCCGAAATCCAGGACATCATGGGCGGGCGCGAGAAGAAAAAGGAAGAAACCCTCATCGTCTCCGAAGCGAGCTACGCCGACCGCAAAGCGGCCTACGACCGCCTCATCCGCGAGGAGATTCCGCAGAACCGCGAGGACATCAAGGTGGCGCGCTCCTACGGCGACCTCCGGGAGAACTTCGAATACAAGTCGGCCAAGGAATACCAGCGCGTCCTCATGAAGCGCCAGTCCGACTGGGAGCGCGAACTCAAACTCGCCCAGCCCACCGACTTCGCCAACGCCGACACCGCGAAAGTCTCCATCGGCACCGTCGTAGAGCTCGAGCCGGTGGCCGAGGGCGGCCCACTCACCTACACCGTGCTCGGCGCATGGGATTCCGACCCAGAAAAGGGCGTGCTCGCCTACCTCTCCGAACGCGGCCAGGCCATCCTCGACCGCAAGGTCGGCGAAGAGGTGGAATTCCCCCTGGGCGGCGGCGCCACCGAGCGCTACCGCATCGTTTCGATCCGTGCCTGGCGTCAATCCTAGCAGCCTGTCGGACTGAGAGCGCCTGAGCGGGGGAATCGAGGGAATTGGCGCGAGGACGATCCTCGCCGTGCGGTCGACGGAGTGGTGCGATCCTCCGGGTTGATCTCGCTCCGCGACTCCCTTCAACCCTTCAACCTGCTTCGCATATCTGGCTCGTGCTCGGCGATGGGGCGGGAGCTTCTCCCATTGCGCGCCTCCTCCTCGGCCAGGCTTTGCCGACCTTTTGCCTTCCTTCAAGAAACCGCATTGGGGAGTCCATGGGAGCAAGCGGAGCCAAGGGTGCGAAGGCAGTGGCGAAGGCGGATGCGAGACGCAGGAAGAAGCCAAGGCCTAAGCACATTCTGGAAACGTGCCTCATTCTCGCGCTGATGCACCTGCTGCTATGGCACCGGGGCGGTTGGCGCCAATCTGGCGACAGGGGCAAGCCTCCACTTCCTCTCGATCGAATCCCTCGAGCGGGCGGTCTTTCTCGGCGAAGCGGTCTCGGTGGTCGGCGAGGCGGTGCAGAATTCATGGGTGTGGCTCGGTCAGCTGACCGCCGTCGCCCAGACCGCCTATGTCGCCGACGCTTCCCTACGGCTTTGGCGCAAGGGTGGCAAAACCAATCTCCGCCGCGCTCTCTGGATCGGGGGGGAGCACAGTGCTGCTCTTTCTGGTGGTGATGGCGGTCATCGGCATGATCTCGCGCAAGGGGCAGGTCCGGCACCGCAGCGCGGCGCGGCGCGTGCAAGGGCGGGCCGCCGACGACTGGGGGCTCTTCCGCGTCGAGGTGAAGGTCAACCGCGCGCCCTACCGCAAGGCGGTCGGACTGGAGCGCTGGCGCTTTCGGGCGCGCTTGAAGCCCGGCCGCAACCAAGTACGCGTCCGCAGCGTCGACGATGTCGGCCAGCTCTCCCCGGTCGCCCGCCAGCGAATCCTCCGAAGCGGGGCGTGAGCGAATTCGGCCCCTTTTCTCACTCGGCCCCTCGGATCTGGGGCTTCGGGTCGGGGTGGGTCGCAAGGAGTGCGGCCAGCTCGGCGACGATTTCGGGACGCTCGGCGGCGAGGTTGCGCGACTCGGCGGGGTCTTCCAAGTAGTCGTAGAGCTCCCAGTCGACCTCATCGCTGTCGCCGCGCAGGGGGCGCCACTCGACGAGGCGGTGGCGGGGAGTGCGGATGGCGCGCCCGAAGCGGTTGCCGCGCGGGTAGACGTGGATCGCGTGGTCGCGGTGCGGCGCGGCGGGATCGTCGAGCAGGGCGGCGAAGCTGCGGCCTTCGATGTCCTCGGGCAGGGGCAGCCCGGCGAGCTCGGCAAGGGTGGGGTAGATGTCGACGGTCTCCACGAGCGCCTCCGAGGCGGCTCCGGCGCGGCCCGGCGCAGCGACGAGGAGGGGGATGCGGGCGGCTTGCTCGTAGTTGGTGTGCTTGCACCAGAAGCCGTGGTCGCCGAGGTGCCAGCCGTGATCGCCCCAGAGCGCCACCACGGTGCTGTCGGCGAGGCCGTGGGATTCGAGGGCCTCGAGGACGAGGCCGATCTGGGCATCGACGTAGCTAGTCGCAGCGTAGTAGCCGTGGATGAGGTGGCGCGTCAGTTCCTCGCCGAGGGGCTTGGTACCGGCGGGGATGTCCTTGTAGTTCCTCAGCTCTCCTCCGGGGTTCCCGGCGTAGTCCGGCGCGCCTTCGGGTGGGGAGTCGCGCTCCGGCATGGGGAGCGAGTCGGGGTCGTGGAGGTCCCAGTAGCGTTGCGGTGCGACGAAGGGGAGGTGGGGCTTGAGAAAGCCGGCGACGATGAGGAAGGGCTCGTCGGAGGCGGCCGCCGCCTCCAGCCGTCGTGCGGTCTCGCGTGCGGTCAGTCCGTCCGCATAGGTGTCCTCGGGTACGTCGGCGGCTTCGGTGGCGGCGCCGCGGGGGTTGCGCCAGGGCTGCTCGCGATTGCGGTTTTCGGGCACGGGGGCGTTGTTCTCCGCGAGGGCGTAGCCCGGCGCCCGCGGACGCCAGTGGGGCACGGTCCATGAGGCGGCGTCTTCCGTGTTTCCGTGCCCGGTGTGCATTACCTTGCCGAGCGCCTCGGTGCGGTAGCCGTGGGCGCGGAAATGCTGGCCGAGGGTCACGGCGTCGGGCGCGCCGCGGCGGAAGTGGGTGGGAAGGTCGTAGATGCCTATCGTTTGGGGGCGCAGCCCGGTGACGAGGGCGTTGCGCGAGGGAGCGCAGACCGCTTGGTTGCAGTAGGCGAGGTCGAGGCGCAGGGCCCTCTTGGCGAATCGGTCGAGATGCGGCGTCTTGGCGTGGGCGTCGCCGTAGCAGCCGAGCGTGGGCTTGAGATCGTCGACGCAGATGAGGAGCACGTTGAGCCGCTCGGCTTCGGCGGCGGGGAGGCTCGTCGCGGCGACGGCTCCGCAGAGGGCGGCGGCAAGCCAGGTGCGGGAATGACGGAAAGGGTTCATGTTGGGAGGAGCATGGAGGAGACGAGAGCGTCGCGCAAGCCCACCCAGCCGACCCGGCGGAGCGTTCAGGACTCGGCGCGGCGGCGGTGGCGGTCGACGAAGTAGCGCATCGTCTCGAGGACGACGGAGCGGAGATCGTGCCGCGACCCCCAGCCGAGGAGATCCCGCGCTTTGGAGACGTCGGGAATGCGCCGGTCGCAGTCTTCGTAGCCGCGGCCGTAGAATTCTTCGCCGCTGACTTCGACGATCTCGGGAACGGGATCTCCGGGACATCGGAAATGCTCGTCGAAAAGTTCGCGCATCAGGTGCGCGAGCCCGCGGATGCTGGTCTCGTTCTCGGGCGTGCCGATGTTGAAGATCTCGCGGCGGCAGACTCCGCCGGGGTTGTCGACGATGCGCACGATGGCCTCGACCGCGTCGTCGATGTGGGTGTAGGCGCGGTAGCTGCGCCCGCCGTCGACCAGCTTCATCGGGGTGCCGTAGAGGAGCGCGTTCATGAAGTGGGAGAAGACCCGCGGGTTCCCCGATTTCTCGCTGGGCAAGTAGTCGATGCGGGGGCCGATGAAGTTGAAGGGTCGCACGATGGTGTAGTCGAGCCGGTCCTCGAGGCCGTAGGCGTGCAGGACGCGCTCGAGCAACTGCTTGGCGCTGGCGTAGATCCAGCGGTGGTTGCGCACCGGCCCCATGATGAGAGGGGAGGAGTCCTCGTGGAAGGGGCAGGGCCTCTCCGCCGGATCTTCGCCGAGCACGCCGGCGACGGTGCGCCCGTAGACCTCGCAGGTGGAGAACTGGACGATGCGCTTGGAATGCTGCACGCAATGCTCGACGATGCGCAGGTTCTCGGTGAAGTTGAGGTGGAAGACGTCGAGGGGATTGGTGACGTAGAGGCTCGGATTGGCCATGGCGACGAGATCGACGACGAGGTCGTGGTCGCGCACCAGCTCCTCGAGCGATCCGTCGCGGTCGCGGATGTCCTGGCGATGGAAGGAGAGATGGGCGTGCCCGAGCTGGCCTTCGAGTTTTTCGCCGTCGATATCGACGGCGGTGACGCGGTGGCGGCCTTCGGCGAGGAGCCGTTCGGTGAGGTTGGCGCCGATGAAGCCGCCGGCTCCGAGCAGCAGGACTTTGGGAAGATCGCTCATGCGGTGTCGGCGGATGCGGCTGGGAAACTGCGGAGCAGGTTCTGGTAATGGCCTATGCTGTGGCGCGCGACCATGCGGAGCACGCCGACGCCGTAGGGCACCGGGTCGAGGCTCGAGCTTTCCTCGCCGTAGTGCGTGGGAATGGGCATCTCGCGGCAGGGGAATCCGGCGAGATGGCCCAAGAGAATCATCTCGGCGTCGAAGTTGAAGTTGTCCTGCAGCGACTCGAAGGGCACCGCCTCGAGGAATCGGCGCGAGTAGAGCATGTAGCCGCTGTGGAACTCGGCGAGGCGGGTGCCGAAGGCGAGGTTCTCGAGATTGGTGAGAAAGCGGTTGGCCCAGTAGCGGACGGCCGGCATCCCGCCCTCGCGGGCGCCTCCGCCGAGCATGCGCGAGCCTTGGACGAGGTCGGTCTCTCCGGAGAGGATGGGGGCGAGCAGTTCGAGGACCAGCTCGGGGGCGTATTGCCCGTCCGCATGGACCACGGCGAAGCCTGCGCAGCCGAGACGCAGCCCTTCGCGCAAGCCCGTCTTCTGCGCGCCGCCGTAGCCTAGGTTTCGGGCATGGTGGAGAGCGCGGACGCCGGAATGGGCGGCGGCGAGGGAGTCCGCCACCGTGCCGGTCCCCTCGGGACATGCGTCATCGACCACGAGGACGACGCCGCCCGCTTCGTAGAAAGCGTTGGGAATCCTCGAGACGGTGTCCTCGAGGACTCTGGCGGCCCGGTAGGCCGGCATGACGATGCAGGACGAGTTCTCCATCGGACGGGGAACAGCGAGCAAACTCCATCCCGCGGGGCTGGCAAGAGGAAATCGCGGACGCAAGGGCGGCGTGCCTTTTGCCTGGCCTGTGCCATCTTTCCCCCCATCCCACCCCCGGCCTATGTCGTCGCATCCCATCCGGAAACTTCCGGGCAAAGCCGGAGCCCTCCTCTCGGCGCTGCTCGTGGCGGTCGCCGTCGCGGCCGCCTACCGCGCCGCGCCATCGCTCGGCTTCGTCGACTACGACGATCCGCTCACGGTCCTCGCTCCCGCGCTGAAGGACGGCCTCACGCCCGAGGCCTTCCGGTTCGCCTTCACCGGCACTTCGGCGAATCTCTGGCTGCCGCTCACGACCCTCTCCCACGCCCTCGACATCGAGATCTACGGCGACTGGGCCGGCGGGCACCATCTCACCAACGTCCTCGTCCACCTCGCCTCCTCCCTGTTGCTTCTCGCATGGCTGCGCCGCCACACCGGCGAGGGTCTCGCCTCGCTGGCGGTGGTGCTGCTCTTCGCGGTCCATCCTCTGCGCGTCGAATCGGTCGCGTGGGTCACCGAGCGGAAGGACGTGCTCTCGCTCTTCTTCTACCTGCTCACGATCTGGTTCTACTCGGCCTGGGCGATCTCGGCGGGTCCGGCGCGGCGCAGACTCCTCGCTTGCGCGATCTTTGCCGGCGCGCTCGGAGTTCTCTCCAAGCCGAGCCTCATGACGCTCCCGGCGGTCCTTCTCCTCGTCGATGTCTGGCCCCTCGGCCGGCTCGGATGGGACGACCGGCGCAATATTGCGCTCCTGCGGGAGAGGCTTCTCGAAAAGCTGCCCTTCGCCGCCCTCGCCCTCGTCGCCGCGCTGGTGGCCTGGTCGACCTGGTCGGGCGGACAGTTCATCGGCGAGGCGAAGGACTTCCCCCTGCCTCTGCGCGTCGGCTACGCGAGCCTCGCCTACATCGACTACCTCGCGCGGACCTTCGTTCCCTCGGGGCTCGTCGTCTTCCAGTCGTATCCGGCGGCGGCGGGCTGGGTCGCCGTGGCGATGCCGCTAGCCTTCCTCCTGCTCTTCGCCGCGACCGCCGCCGCCCTGCGGGCCCACCGCCGGGCACCCTGGCTCGCCGTGGGCTGGCTCTGGTTTCTCGGAACCATCCTTCCCGGCAGCGGCCTCGTGACGATCTCTGACCATTTCGCGCCCGACCGCTACACCTACCTCGCGCACATCGGACTCTTCGCCGCCATCGTGTGGGAGGTCTCGCACCGCACGCGCGGCTCGCGCGCGGGCTCCGCCGCCGCCTGCCTCGTCCTCGGCGGCATATTGGCCGCGCTCTGCCTCCTCACCGACCGGCAGACCCGGGTGTGGCAAGACTCCGAATCGCTCTGGAAGCATGCCCTCGAGGCGAAGGGGCCGAACTACGTCGCCCACAATCAACTCGGGCTTGCCCTGATGGCCCAGAACCGCCACGAAGAGGCCGAGGCCGAACTCCGTCGTGCCATCGCCGCGAAGCCCGAATTTCCCTTCTCCAAGGGCAACCTTGCCCGCGCCCTTGCGGCAAGGGGCGAATACCTCGAGGCGGCCCGGTTGCTGCGCGACGCGGGATCCGGGATGTTCTGGCAGGATGCGATGCGGCGCGACTTGCTCAAGGCGAGCCTCGCTGCCGGGGAGACCGAGGCCGCCGCCGAGGTCTGGCGCGCCATCGCCGAGGCGAAGTCCGACGATGCTGCGACGCGCAGCGCCGCAGCCGACTTTCTCTACTCCGCCGGGCAGGAGGAGGAGGCCTTCGACCACTACCTCGCGGCGGCGCGCCTCGATCCCTCCGGCTCGGCCGCCCCCCGCAATCTCGGCGCCCTTCTTCTGAAACGCGGTGAAACCGCCGAAGCCCTGCCCTGGCTCGAGCGCTCCCTCTCCGTCTCCCGGAGCCCGGCCGAGACCGCCCGGACGAGACGCACTCTCGCCCAGGCGCAGTTGCTGCAGCGTGACTGGGGGGCCGCACTGGCGCATTACGAAGCGGGAATCGAAGCTGCTCCGGACGATCCCTTGCTGCTCAACGAATTGGCCCAGCTCCTCCTCGACTGTCCCGAAGCGGAGCGACGCGACGAGACCCGCGCACTGGAACTCGCCGAGCGGCTCGTCGCTGCGGAAAGGGAACGGAGCCAGGTCAATCCGCGGTTTCTCCGCACCCTCGCCCGCGCCCAACTCGCGACCGGACAGACCGAGGAAGCCCGCGCCGTTGCCGCCGAAGGTCTCGAGAAGGTCGATGAGATCGCCGCACAGGAACCCCTAGAAGCGCCCTGGACGGTCGATGAACTCGCAAAGCTTCGGAAATGGTTCTCAGGCAAGCTGTAAAGGGCGCCAAGCGTCGGTCAATCGACCGATCACCTTTGGGTGCATCGGTTTATTGAATCAGATGTTTTAGATTGTTCGGTGGCGGGCTTCCTCGCTCACGGGGTGGTGGACGGGACGGCACACTGGATGGTGGCGGCGAAGATCAGTACGAAAGGCTACCGCAGGGAGCATTTCGCCTACATCTCCGGGCAGGACGTTTTTGCAACAGTCTGGTGAGTCCTTCTTGACCGATCCCGCAAAGATGCCCATCCTGTGGTCCATGACGAAACCTTTCCTTCCTCTGCTATCCTCCGGGCTTGCGGTTGCCTCGATCTGCCTGCTGGCGCCTCTTCCCCAATCCTTTGCCGGAGACAACCATCCGATCCGCGACAGCGCGACGATCAAGGGGATGGAGGGACGCTGGGAAGGCAGCGGAGAGCTGCGCACCGCCGCCGACGGAAACGCCCACCCGGTCGAGGAGATCTGGACGGGGAAAATCGACGAGGCGGGAAATTTTTCGGTTTCGGGGGAGCGGACGCTAGGCGAGAGCGAGCACACCTTTTCGATGGAGTTCCTCGCCAACGAGGATCTTGTGGAAGGGCAGATGAAGACGTCCGACTCCGAACTCGAACTCCGGTTCGAGGTGATCGTCGAGGAGGAGGCCCGGACGGTCCGAATGAAGATTCCGTTCCCGGGCGGCGGCGTTCTCAGCATCGCGAACCAGCTTTCCGAGGACGGCACCCGAATTGACGGGACCGTCGAGCTGGTCGATGACGGCGGCACGACGACCATCACCGGGGAAATGGTCCACAAGAAGAGGCGGTGAGCCCGGACGGGTGCCCTGCCGGAAGGGCACGACCTCGCCGACGGGACGCAGTTCCGCCGCGGAACACCTCGGATTCCCGGGGTCGGGTGTGTTCCTCCCGGTTTCGCCAGCGTGTTCATGGCGTGCGATGGGCGCGAAAAAACATTCGCCAGAACGCAAGGTTTCTCCAAACTGAAGCGATGACCCAACCAGAACCCGACCCACAACCCACCGAGGATCTGGCTGCCTCTTTCCGGCAGTCGCGGAAGGAATTCCTCTTTATGCTGGGGGCCTGGGCCTTTTTCGCCGTTTGGACCGGAGGCTACAACGCCCTCTACGCGGTGGGGCGCGAGGACGAACCGGTGGCGCTCGTCTGCGGGATGCCCTCGTGGGCCTTCTACGGCATCGCGCTCCCCTGGGCGCTCGCACTGGCAACGACGATCTGGTTTGCGATGTTCTTCATGAAGGACACGGATCTGGGCGAAGACGGGGAGGAACGGGCATGACGGCGCTGGTCACATTCGGAATCTACGTCTTCGGCGTCTTCGTCCTCGCGTGGCTGGCGAACCGCGCCGGCAGGGGAAAGGCCTTCGCCAGCGAATACTTCCTCGGCAGCAAGAACATCGGGCTGTGGGCCTTCGCCTTCACCTACGCGGCGACGGTCGCCTCGGGCGGGAGCTTCATGGGCTTTCCATCCTACATCTATTCCCATGGATGGGTCTGCGCGTGGTTCATCGCCGGCTACATGATCTCGCCGATGATCGCTCTGGGGCTGATGGCGAAGCGGTTGAACCAGGTCGGACGCATCGCCGGGGCCATCACGGTGCCGGAGCTGCTGCGGCGCCGTTTCGAGAGCCGTCCGGTGGGCGATCTGGCGACCTTTCTGGTGGTGTTCTTCATGTTCTTCTTCCTGATGGCGCAGTTCAAGGCGGGCGCGGAGATCATGGCGACGCTGCTGAAGGGGGTCGGGCCCTACGAGGCGGCGGTGGTCGCGCTGGAGAGCCTGGTCTCGGGCCTGCCCTGGCTGGGAACGGCGAACGGCGACTACCTGCTCTGCCTCTTCGTCTTCTCCGTTTCGGTGATCCTTTACACGACCTTCGGCGGATTCCGCGCGGTGGTCTGGACCGACGTGATGCAGGGTCTGGTGATGGGGCTGGGCGTCCTGCTGATGCTCGTTTTCGCCCTGGTCCAGACCGGCGGACTGCGGGCGGCGAACGAGCGCCTCGCGGAGATGACGCCGCCCCGGAGCGTGGTGGTGAAGCTGGAGCGCACCGACGGGAGCGACGGCGGCGAGGTGCGGGTGCCTCGCGGGGCCTGGGTGCTGCTGGCGGAAGAGGACGGCGGCAGCGCGGTGAGGCTCAAAACATCGGCGAAGCTGCCCGCCGGGGCGGAAACCAGCGAGGAGATCGAAGCCCTCGAGATCACGACGCCGCGCGAGCGGGAAGGGCTCGCCGCGCGGGTCGATGCGGACCTGCCGGTCCTGGCGCGGGCGGCGGGGGAGCGTGCCGTCTACGCATACGGCGACGGGCAGGAGGGGGCCTACCTGCGGGCGCCGGGGCCCTCGCGCTCGAGTCCGGGCGGGTTTCTCGGAGTGATGCTCGCGATCAGCTTCTTCGCGTTCTGGAACTTCAGCGGCGCCGGCCAGCCCAGCTACATGGTCCGGCAGATGGCGTTCCGCGACACGAGGATCCTGCGCCGCTCGATGGTGATGATCGCCCTCTACTTCGCCCTGATCTATTTCTCCCTCGTCCTGATCTTCACCTGCGCGCGCGTGCTGCTGCCGGGTATGGAGATCGAGTCCGACCGGGTCATGCCCGAGACGGCTGCGCTGCTGACGGCGAATGCGGGGGTCCCCTGGCTCTCCGGCCTGCTCGTGGCGGCCCCCTTCGCGGCGGTGATGTCGAGCGTGGACAGCTTTCTCCTGCTCGTGTCCTCGGGAGTGGTCCGGGACATCTACCAGCAATCGATCAATCCGAACGCCACCGAAAAGCAGGTGAAGCGGCTCAGCTACCTCGTGACCCTGGTAGTGGGACTGCTCGGCACCATCGCGGTGATCCGGCCCCCGCAGTTCCTGCAGGATCTCATCATCTTCGCTTCAGCGGGCCTGGGAGCCTGCTTTCTCGTGCCGATGCTCTTCGCCCTCTACTGGGCGCGCACCACGGCGGCGGGCATGATCGCGGGCATGCTGGCGGGCGGGGTGACGGTGCTTGCCCTGTATCTCGCAGGGCGCATCGTCACGGGAAACTTCGAGGAATATCTTCTCTGCGGTCTCCACCCCTTCATCTGGTCGGTGCTCTTTTCGACTATTGCGCTGGTCGCGACGACTTTGCTCGGCAAGCCGCCCGCCGAATCGATCCGCCGCCGCTACTTCGGAAAATCCGCCTAGCTGCCCCTCGCACCGACGGAGCCGGACCGCCGTCGGCGCGGTGGAATTTGCCGGTGCTACCATGAGGATCTCCAGCTGCAAGAAACGTATTGAAAGCGCCGTCGCAGCAGCGGCGGCGGTGGCGCTTGCGCTGCTCGCGCCAGTCTCCACTGGAGCCCAGAGCGGCGCTCTCGATTTCGCCGCAGCCGACAGCGACACGCTCGAATTCGTCGCCGCCCAGAGCGGCGCGATCGACTACGCCTCCACGCTCGAGGGCGATCCTTTCGCCACCGAGGCGCCGACCAACCGCTACGCCGCGCTCGGCGAGAGCTGGGAGAATCTGGGGCTGATCCATCGGGACCTGGACCATCCCACGGTCCAGGAAGTCTGGCTGCTGGGCCGCTACCACGGACAGAACTACTGGTCCGAGGGCAGCGCGGGGAGCGACACCGGATACGAGTCGCGCCGCCTTCGCTTCGGAGCGCAGGCGAGGCTCTTCGACCGGCTCCAGCTGCACGCCCAGATGGTCGCGGGTCCGGATCTCGACCCGATCTACAACGGTTTCACCGAGCTGTGGGCGATGTGGACCTTCCGGCCCGAGTTCTCGCTCGCAGTGGGCCAGCAGAAGCACCGCTTCACCCACGACCGCAACGCGTCGAGCCGATACATCAACTATCTGGAGCGCTCCCGGATGACGAACATGCTCCGCGCCGACTACACCCCCGCCGTCACCATCCAGGGGCAGGTCGGCAAGTTCTCCTACTACACCGGAGTGTTCTCGAACGCGACCGGTCCGGACATGGCGAGGTCTTTCACCCGCTACGACTCGGGATGGTCCTACCTCGGGGCGGCCTACCTCGACATCACCGACCGCCTTGGCACCGACACGGCCTTCCTCTACGGCTCCTACTTCCACAGCGAGGCCAACGAGAACGCGACGAACCTCGACGTCTTCCGCAACGGAGTCTCCACCGCTTTCATCGTGACGGAGGGCCCCTATTCGCTCGTCACCGAGGTCACCTTGGGGCTCGACTTCGAGGGGTCCAACGCCATCGGCTTGAACTTGCAGCCCGGCTACTTCATCACCGACGAGATCCAGTTCGTGATGCGCTACCAGATCTCGGGATCCGACGGCAGCGAGGGGCTGTTGCCGCAGTCCCGCTACGAAAGGCCCGCCGGCCTGCCGCCGGGGGATCTCTACCAGGCTGGCTACGCCGGGCTGAATTTCTACATCGCGAGGCACCGCCTCAAGCTGATGACGGGCATCGAATACTCGAACATGAACGGCAAGGACCTCTGGACCGCGAGCACGATGTGCCGCTTCTACTTCGGCCCGCATTCGGGCGGGGCCTTCCCCATGAACCGGATGCTCGGACGCCAGCTCTTCGCTCCCGACTGATCGGCCCGGGCGCCATGTCGAAAGTGGCCCGCCCGCGTGCTGATTTCCTCATTCGGCGAGGTGTTCGCGGACGGTGCCGTAGAGATCGACGATGTGGTGGTCGTGGAGCTGGTAGAAGACCTGCCGCCCTTCCTTGCGGTAGCGGACGAGCCGCGCCCCGCGGAGGGCTCTGAGCTGGTGGGACACCGCCGATTCGCTGACGCCGAGCCGCTCGGCGAGATCGCAGACGCAGAATTCCGACCCCGCCAGCAGCGAGATCAGCCGCAGCCGCGTCGGGTCGGCGAGGACGGAAAAAAACTCCGCCATGCGCTGGGATTCGGGCAGCTCGAGCGGCTCCACCGCTGCCCCCGAGCCGGAGTGGTGCTCGGAGCAGACCGCCTCGGCTTCGCCGGAAGAGACTCGGCGGGTGGGAAGGACGGTTCTGGAAGAGGTCTGTCGGGCCATGGGGAGAAGTTTCGCGCAAAAAATTCGTCGAAACAATTGACAAATACCTGAGCCTATGTTCATGTATTGGTGCCATGAGCGATACCAACACCACCCATCCCTGTGCCTGCCCCGATTGCCAATGCAAGGTGAACGAAGGGCATCGCGTCCTCCGCAACGGTAAGGAATACTGCAGCGACGCCTGCGCCGACGGCCATGCCAACGGCGAAGGCTGCTGCGACGGCGCCTGCCATTGCCACGGCTGAATCGGCCGGTTTCTCCGCCGTCCGCAGGATGGCTGGAGAAAAGCGAAGGCCCGCAGCGTCCCGGATTTTCCGGGGCCTGCGGGTTTTTTTCTGACGGTTTGGCGGAAAGGGGAGGGGGCTTACGCGAGGTTGCGGTCCGCGAGGCCGCGCGCTCCGAATTCGCCCAGGACCCAGCCGTATTCCGAAACGAGCTGGTCGACGACGTCGCGGGCCCGGAGCGAGGCGGGCATGACCTCCCAGGTGTAGGTTTCGAACTCGAAATGGCGGCACAGGCCGGGGTCGGCGGCGCAGAGGTCGAGCAGCCCGCGAAGGTGGTCGCGGGTGTCGCCGAATCCTTCCTCCGGCTCGGCATGGAGGGGGATGTGGAAATGGACCCTCCATTCCGCGCCCGCCGCGTCGGGATCCTCGGCGTAGGCGGACAGGGCGTCGGGCAGGTCGCGGTGGCGGCGCAGGATGCGGCCATTTTCACCGACGACGACCTGGTGGAGGTAGACGCCCTCTTGGAACTGCTCCAGCTTCGCAACGGCCTCGGGAGAGGGGTGCAGGCGCAGGGCCGAGCTGAGATGGATCTTGCTGATCCGCAGACCCGCGTCGCGCAGCCGCCCGATCGCCTCGGCCGGCGTCTCGAACTCGACGGCGAGGTGGCAGGTGTCGTAGTTGACGCCGATGCGCCGCAGGAGTCGGCCGCGTTCTTCCTCGCCACAACCGTCGAGCAGGTCGGCGAAGAATTCGGCGGTTTCGGTGCTGGTTTCGAAGAGACCGAGGGGTTCGGGTTCGAGACCGAGGTGCAGGTCGCGCCCGCTCCGCCCGGCGAGTTCCTCGATGTGCTCGGCGCACTCCCGCAGGTGGCGGCGGATCGCGGCGCGTTGCTCTGCGGCGGTTTCAGGGAGGATGAATTCCTTGAACGAGCCGGGCAGGGTGCTGACGCTCGCCTCCAGCCCGGGGGGGGCGATTTCCACGAGCAGATCGAAGAGCTGCTTGGTGTAGGTCAGCCGCTCCGGGGTGGACCAGTCGGGGGCGAAGACCTGCTCCTTGACGCGGGTGCCGTGGAAGGCGCCGTAGGGGAATCCGTTGATGGTGAAAATGTAGGAGTCGGTCTCGTCGAGCCAGCGTCGGAAGGCGGCGCGTTCTGCCACGTCGGCGGCGAGGGTCGCGGCGGCGGCGGCGCCGAGGCGCAGGCCGATGCCGTAGGGACCGTCGGGGGAGACGCGGCGGCGCACCGCGTCGGTGAGGCGCCGGAGCGCGTCGAAGGTCTCCGGCCAGCTTTCGCCCCGGTGGATGTTGGTGCAGTAGCCGAGGTGGATGCCGTGCTGCAGGCGCATCGGGGAAGGGAGCGCATTCCGCACCCGACTGCAAGGACGCGCTTCAATCGGCTTCGCCGTCGGGCAGCGCCTCGTCGGTCCAGGCGAGTGCCTTGTCGAAGCTGCAGTTGCCGAGGAAGTGGTTCAGCCGCGCCGGCATACCCTCGCGATGGCGGCGGTGGAAGGACTCGATGGCTTCGGAGACTTCGCGCAATAGGGCGAGCTGGCGGCCGGGATCGCGTTCGCGGAGTTCGGTGTCGCCGATGGTCGCGAGCCGCTGCCGCAGCAGTCCGGCGAGTTCCTTCAGATCGTCGGGTTTCATGGTGGGGTGGGGGGGGCCGTGGTGCGGCACGACTGACTTCTAGCGCCCGGAGCGCCTTCCCGCAAGGGCCTCGGTCGCCGGGTCGAGGGTGTTCTCGTTGTCGCGCTCCGCGGCGGCCGCGATTCTCGCCTCGCGGATCTTCAACAGCACGGCGGCGGTGGCGCGGGCATCGCAGAGGGCGCGGTGGTGCGTCTCCAGAGGAATTTCGAAATGCCGGCACAGCGCGGCGAGTCCGTAGGAGGGCAGCCCCGGAAAATGCCTCCTCGCTTCGACGACGGTGCAGAGGACCGGTCCCCCGAGGCGCTCCCCGAGCCGGGCGAACTCGGCCTTGAGAAATCCGTGGTCGAAGGAGGCGCGGTGGGCCACGAAGACGGCGTCGCCGAGGAAATCCCGGAATCCGGCAGCGACCTCGTCGAAGCTCGGCGCCTCCGCCACCATCTCGTCGGTGATGCCGGTGAGGCGGACGATGAAGCCGGGGATGCGCCGCCCGGGATGGACGAGGGTGCTCCATTCGTCGACGATCTCGCCGCCCCGGACCCGCACCGCGCCGATTTCGGTGATGCGGTGGCGACCGGGGTCGGAGCCGGTCGTTTCGATGTCGACGACCACGTAGTCCTGCATCGGATCGACGGTCCAGCGCACTCTTGCGACTTCGACCTCGAAACCGGCGCGCCGGAGCCGCTCGATCTGGACGAGCTGCTGGCGGCGGAGCTGGTCGCCCTCGGCCTTGATCTCGACGAAACGGACGCCGCCGCCCTCGAAGACGACGAGGTCGGGAAAGCCGCTGCGGTTGGCCCGGAAGTCGCCCGCCATCTCCCGCAGGATCGAGGCGAGGCTCGCCGGCGGGGCCTCCGCGACGAGCCGCAGAACGAGGCGGAAGAGCCCTTCGTCCCAAGCCACCAGCGGATTGGGCATCCCGTGCCGCAGCCGCCAAGTCTCCTCCAGTTCCGCAATGGCGGCGGCGGGATCGTCGAGCCGGGCGAGCCGATCTTCGACCTCCTGCCGACGGCGTTCGAGAAAGGTTCCGGCAACGAGGTCCTGCGGCATGAAGTCGAAGTGACCGTGGAGGGCGGCCTGCTCCGCGCCGAAAAGGAAATCCCAGAAGAGCAGGCCGAAAAGCTGGCTCCAGATCGCGTTCTCGACATGTTCGGCTTCGGAGCCACGGCGGCGGAGCTGCGCGGCGGCGGCGGTCTCGGGCCGGTCGCGCCCGGACTCGTCGAGGGCCATCTCGGGCGCGGAACGCAGCAGCTCGGTGAGGCGTCCGACTCGGCGCTGTCCGAACTTGCGGGCGAGAAAGTCCTCGGCAAAGAGCAGTTCGGCGTCGCTGGAGGGCTCGGCGACCATGCGGACGAGCAGATCCGCTGCCGCTTCGCGGCGGCCGCTGGAGAGGAGCAGGCGCGCGGCCCGCTCGTTGCTGGGGTGCTCGCCCGATGCGAGGTGGACGGCGAGCGCTTCCTCGGTCAGGCCGGCGCGCTCGAGGAGCCGCCCGAGCCGGTGCAGGGCGCGGTGCCGCTGCGGAGCGACCTCGGGATCCTCGGCGGCGGGCCAGGACCGGAACCCGGCGAACAGATCGCGAAGCTGCTCGGGTGAGGCGCGGTCGAGCCGCTCCAGCATCCCGGCGTAGAAGAAGGCGGCACGCGCCGCTTCCCCGGAGGCGAAGCGGCCCTCGAACTCGCTGCGGAACGGCGCCGTCCTCGCCCGCCCGAGATCGCGCAGTGCGAAGGCGGTGAGGTTGCGGCGCACTCCGCCGAAGTAGAGGAAGACGAAGTAGTCGAGCTCTTCGGCACGCTCCTGCACGAGGTAGAGGTCGAGTTCGTCCGTCGGGAAGGCGAGTTCGAAGGGAAGGCGGGCGAGGGCGGCGGCCACGAGCTCGCCTTTCCGCGCGGAAGCCTTCGGCGGCTCGCTCCCGTCGTGCGAGGCGAGGTTGCGGAGCCGCCCGAGGAGGGAGTCGCGCGGCTCCAGCGCGAGCAGTTCGACGAAGTCTTCGCGGCCCGGCCGCCTCGCGAAGCGCCGCGACCGCAGCGTCTCCGCCGCAGCCTCCAAATCCCCGATCTCGGGGTAGCGCAGGCGGTCGCAGGGGAAGACGCGCCCTTTCCGGTTGGCGAGACGCACATAGAGGCAGCGGGCCGCTTCGGGCAGCTCGCGGAAGTCCGCCAGAAAGACGCGGTGCTTCTCCTCCAGGGCATGCCCGCAGCGCGACGCCACGAATCCGAGCAGCTCCTCGAAATGCCCGAGGTAGTAGCGCGGCGGCAGGACGGGAGGCGGAGCGGACATCGGTTCGCGATTCTAGTCTGTTCGCGAGAACATTTCCAGCGGGGAGGCGAAAAATTCCCGCGAGGAAGCCGAAGCCGCTCCTCCCGCACGCGAAAAGGCTCGCGGCGGCATTCCGATTTGCTAGGCTCTTGCCATGCCAGCCCTGCTCGAAGCCAGCGGAATCTCCAAGTCCTTTCCCGGAGTCCGCGCCCTCCACGAGGTCGCCTTTTCCGTGAATCCCGGCGAAGTCGTCGCCGTGCTCGGCGAGAATGGAGCGGGCAAGAGCACCCTGATGAAGATTCTCGCGGGAGTGCAGGAGCCCGATGCGGGCCAGATCCGCCTAGAGGGCCGTGCAGTGCGCATCCGTTCGGTCGGCGAGGCGCTCTCCCATGGCATCGCCCTCATCCACCAGGAGCTCAACCTCGCCACCAATCTCGGCATCGGGGCGAATCTTTTCCTCGGACGCGAGCCGACGAGGCGAGGGCTGGTCGATGAACGGAAAATCGCGGAACGCTCGCGCGAACTCCTCGCCCGGGTCGGCCTCGACCTCGACCCCGCCACTCTCGTGGCCGAACTGAGCATCGGTCGCCGCCAGCTCATCGAGATCGCCAAGGCACTCTCCGTCGACGCCCGCCTCCTCATCATGGACGAGCCGACCTCGAGCCTGTCCCAAGGCGAGGCGGACCGCCTCTTCGGGGTGGTCAAGGACCTGCGCGCCTCCGGCGTCGCCATCCTCTACATTTCCCACCGCCTCGGCGAGATCGTCGAGATGGCCGACCGCGTCGTCGTGCTGCGCGACGGGCGGAACGCGGGCGAGTTGGCGAAAGGCGGGATCGACCACGACCGCATGGTCTCGCTGATGGTGGGGCGCGACCTCTCCCAGTTCTACGTCCACTCGCCCCACCCCGCCGGAGAGGTGGCGCTCTCCGTCGAGGGCCTCTGCAGTCCGGCCCATCCGGGGCGCCCGCTTTCCTTCCAGCTCCGCGCCGGGGAGGTCGTCGGGATCGCCGGGCTCGTCGGGGCCGGGCGCACCGAGCTGCTGGAGTGCCTCTTCGGCATCGCCCCGGCCGTGGCCGGGCGCATCTCCGTGGCCGGCCGGCCGTGCCGGATCGGCCATCCCCGCGCCGCCATCGCCGCCGGGCTCGCCCTCGTTCCGGAAGACCGCAAGCAGCAAGGGCTGATCCTCGACATGGCCGTTGGCGAGAACCTTTCCCTCGCCTCCCTCTCCCGCGACTCCCGGGGCGGCCTGCTCGACTCCGCCGCCGAGCGCCGCCTCTCCGCCGAGATGACCGAGCGGCTCCGCATCAGGACGCCCTCGGCGCGGCAGGTCGTGCGCCATCTTTCCGGCGGCAACCAGCAGAAGGTCGTCCTCGGCAAATGGCTTGCGATGCGGCCGCAGGTCCTCTTGCTCGACGAGCCGACCCGCGGCATCGACATCGGGGCCAAGCGCGAGATCTACGCGCTGATCGAGGAACTGGCCCGCCAGGGCGTCGCGATCCTCTTCGTCTCCAGCGAACTCGAGGAGATCATCGGAATGTCCGACCGGGCCCTCGTCATGCACGAAGGCAGGATCGCGGGCGAGCTGGCGCGCGAAGCCCTCGGCGAGGAAGCGATCATGCGCCTCGCCACGGGACGGTCCGAGGCGGCCTAGCGGCGACGGACGGGGCGACGGAACGAAGCAGGATTTTTCGTTGCAGCCTCCCGGAACTGGATCCTAGCTTCCGCATGGAATTCGACTGGACGGATCGGATCGTGCTCGTCACCGGCGGTGGCGGAGGCATGGGGCAGGCGGCTGCGTGGCGCTTCGCGAAAGCGGGCGCCCGGGTCTTCATTTTCGGACGCACCCTCGCCGCGCTCGAGGACACCGCCGCGGCCGGCGAAGGCATCTCGCCGGTGGTCTGCGACGTGGCCGATCCCGCCAGTCTCGCCGCAGCCATGGAGACGGTGCTCGCCGAGGGATGCCCCTACGCCGTGGTCCACGCCGCCGGGATCAACACCCCCGATCGCCACCTCGTCCACGACGATCCCGGCAAGGTCGCCTCCGCCGAGACCTGGAGGCGCGTCCTCGAGATCAACGTCCTCGGAGTCGCCAATGTCCTCCAGGCCGTGTCCGGACCGATGGCCGCCGCCGGCGGGGGGCGCATCGTGGTGGTCTCCTCGACGGCGGGCCACGGCTTCGACGTCTTCGCCGGGGCGCCCTACACCGCGAGCAAGTGGGCCGTGCACGGTCTGCTCTTCACCGCGCGGACCCAGCTCGCCGCCAAGGGCATCGTCGTTTCCGAATACGCGCCGGGAGAGGCGGCCACCCCGCTGGTGGACAAGCGCCCCGTGCTGCCGACCCCCGAGCACCGCGCCGCCATGATCCAGCCTCGGGACTGCGCCGAGGCGCTCTTCTTCATCGCTTCGCAGCCGCACGGCATGTGCGTGGTGCAGCTGCCGGCCTACCAGCCCTTCGGCGGCATGCCGCCGGAGATCCCCTCGCCCTGGCTCGGCGGCCTCGACATCGCCCCGAAACCGGAGAGCTAGGGTAGTCCAGAGTTCGCAGGACCCGGGGATGCAGGACCAGAGCGCGGTCTCCGCCGCCATTTGCCCCGCCGCCGCATCGCCCCTATCTTCCGCGACACAGCGCGAAATGAACATCATCATCGTCGGCGCCGGTGAAATCGGCACGCACATCGCCCTCGGCCTCGCCGCCGAGAGTCACCGCATCGTCGTGATCGAATCCGACGAGGCCATCGCCTCGGCCCTCAACTCCCGCATCGACGCCCGCGTGGTGGTCGCCGACGGCACCTCGATTACGACCCTGATCGACGCCGGGGCGGCGGAATGCGACCTGCTCCTCACCCTGACCAGCAACAACAACATCAACCTCGTCGCCGCCTCCCTCGCGAAGAAGCTCGGCGCGGCGAAGACGATCTGCCGGGTCCATCCAGACGTCGAGCGCGGCTGCCTCTTCCTCGACTACGCCGAGCACTTCGGCATCGACTACCTCTTCAGCCCGGAGCGGCTCGCCGCCGTCGAAATCTCCAAGCACATCCGCAATCCCGACAACCCCTTCGTCGAGGAAATCGCCCAAGGCCACGTCGAGATCCAGCAGGTCGAAGTCGCGGCGGAGAGCCTCCTCGTCGGCCAGATCCTCCGCGAGATCGATTTTCCCGCGAGAGTGCGTCTCGGTGCGATCGGACGCGACGGCGCCGCCTTCGTGCCCACGGCCGACGACGAGATCCGCGCCGGCGACGTCGCCACCCTCTTCGGCGAACCGACGAAGCTGAACGACTTCATCCCGAGGCTCCGGGTGCGATCCGGCAGGATCGAGCAGCGGAACGTCGTCATCTTCGGCGGCGGCGAATACGGCTTCTCCCTCGCCCAGACGCTGGAGCAATCGAATTGCCGGGTGCGCATCTTCGAGGAGGATCCCGACCGCTGCAACGAACTCGGCGACCTCCTCACCAACGCCACCATCCTAAACGCCGACGCCACCTCGCTCGCCGAGATGAAGGAGGAGCAGGTCGGCGACGCGGATTTCTTCGTCGCCGTGACCAACGTCGACGAAGACAACGTCATGGCCTGTCTCCAAGCCCACAGCCTCGGGGCGAAATACTGCCTGCCCCTGATCCACCGGGCCGACTACGCCGACGCCATGACCAGCTACGGCGAGCGGATGGGCATCCTCGCTGCAGTGAGCCCGCGGGAGGCCTCGCGGAAGGACCTCTCCCGCTTCATCGTCTCGGACCGCTTCCATCTTCTCCAGCGCCTCGCCGGGGTCGAGCTGATCGAAGCCGCAGTGAACAAGGACTCGCCGGTTTCCGAGAAGACGGTGCGCGAGGTCGCCTGGCCGCGCGACTGCGTCCTCGTCGCCCAGCTCGGCAGCGCCCGCGGCCACGTCCCGTCGGCGGACGACGAGATCCATGTCGGTGACAGCCTCTACGCGCTGGTCGGCCCGAAGGCGAAGAAGGCCTTCCTCAAGCTCGTCGCTCCCTGATGAACTTCCGCCTCGTCGCCAAGATCCTCGGCCTGCTCGTCATCCTCGTCGGCATCGCCATGGCGGCCTGCTGGGCCTACGCCCGCATCGATGGATCGCTCGCCGGAGACGGGGGCGATTCGGGGGACAACGGCGCCTACGCCCTCGGCCTCTCCTCCTCGATCCTTCTCGCCTGCGGCGCGCTCCTCTACGTCGCCGGGCTCGGCAGCCCGCGCGATGTGCTGCGCCGCGAGGCCATCGTCGTCGTCGGACTCGGCTGGATGCTTGTGGGTCTGCTAGGCTCGCTCCCCTACATGCTCTGCGACCCCGGCCTCGCCCCCGTGCCCGCGATCTTCGAGTCGGTGTCGGGCTTCACCACCACCGGGGCCACCATCATGACCGACATCGAGGCCTTCCCCCGGCCCATCCTGCTCTGGCGTTCGGTCACCCAATGGCTCGGCGGGATCGGCATCCTCGTGGTCTTCGTCGCCGTGCTCTCCTTCCTCGGGGTCGGCAGCCGCGCCCTCGTGCAGCAGGAATCGAGCCTGAACCTCGCCGACTCCGGCGCCTCGCGCGTGCGCGACATCGCCTCGAGCCTGCTCTGGGTCTACCTCGGCCTCACTTCCGCCTGTGGCCTCGGCCTCCTCGGTCTCGGCATGGACCCGTTCGAGGCCGTCTGCCACGCCATGTGCACCATCGCCACGGGCGGCTTCAGCCCCAAGAACGCCAGCGTCGGCCACTACGGCAGCGTCGGGATCGAGCTTTGGATCTCGCTCTTCATGTTCCTTTCCGCGATCGGGTTCATGCTCTACATCTTCGTCCTCAAGGGCAAATGGGCGCGGTTGCGCTCCGAGGAGGAGGCCAGATACTACTTCCTGCTCATCGCCTTCGCGACCCTCTCGATCGCTCTCGACCTCGCCCTCGCCACCGAAGAGTATGGCTACCGCCGCGCCTTCAGGGAGGCCTTTTTCAACGTGGTCTCGATCGGCTCGACGACGGGCTTCGCCAATTCGGACTACGACCAGTGGCCCCTCTTCTCCAAGATGATGCTGATGGTGATGATGCTCATCGGCGGCTGCGCCGGATCGACCGCCGGAGGGATCAAGATGAACCGCGTCATTCTCTTCTACAAGACGGCGCTGCGCGAGATGGTGCGCACCTTCCGGCCCAGCCAAGTCTTCCGCATCAAGCTCAACGGTGCCTCTCCCGACGATCAGGTCTTCGCCACGACCTCCTTCCTCATCTCCCTCGGCTTCGGCCTCTCCGGGATCGCAGTGATCCTCGTGGCCCTGCTGGAGCCGCAGCTCAACATGATCTCCGCCATCGGTACGGTGTTCGCAACCCTCTTCAACATCGGACCGGGCTTCGACGCCGTCGGGCCGACCCAGAACTTCGCCTTTCTCAAGGCCCCGACGCAGCTGCTCCTCGGCTTCCTCATGGTCCTCGGCCGCCTCGAGTTCCTCGCCCTTCTCGTCCTTTTCGTTCCGGCGCTGTGGCGCAAGTATTGAAACCCATGCCGCCGACACCGACGTCCCTCGACCTCGGCACTCCCCTGGAGGAAAGCGGACTGCTGCGCCCCGACCGCAAGCTGCGCGAGGGGCTCGCCAAGCTCGGGCTGGCCACGATCGGCGACGCGATCCTCCACTTTCCCCGCCGCCACGAGGACCGCACCCGCTTCGACCGCTTTCCCGACGGACCGATGGACCGCGCCGTCTGCCTCCATGCCGAGGTCGTCGACTGCCGCAGCCACTTCGGCCAGGGCCGGGCCAAGCGGCGCGTCGAGGCCGTCGTCGAACCCATCGGGGGCGACGTGCTGGGGAACCGCCTCGTCCTGCGCTGGTTCAACCTTCCCTATCTGTCGAAGGTCCTCGCCGTCGGCCATCGGCTCGTGGTCTACGGGCTGCCGAAGGAAAGCGGACGCCGCATCGTCATGGACCACCCCGACTTCGAGATCGTCGGCGAAGAGGAAGACGCCGACGCCGGGGAAAGCCCCCACATGGGCCGCATCGTGCCGGTCTATCCGCTCGCCGCCGGCGTGGCCCAGAAACCTCTCCGAGCCCTCGTCCACGGACTCCTCGGGCAGTTGCCCGACGCGCTGCTGGCAGGCGACTTTCCCGAGGCCGCCCCCGGCGGCCCCTCCCGCGCCGCCGCCATCCGCACCCTGCACTTTCCCGGCTCCTTCGATGAGATCGAACCAGCCCGCAGACGGCTCGCGCTGGAAGAGTTCGCCGG
>SLGN01000728.1 GCA_007123695.1 Verrucomicrobiales bacterium | reverse complement strand
GGATGGCGAAGCGGACCTCGGCCCCGTTTTTCTCCAGCAGCGAGGCGAGCTCCTTCACGGCGTGCTGGGCCTGGGCCACGGCCATGCCGTAGCCGGGCACGAAGATGACGTTCTGCGCGGCCTCGAGGACGTAGTAGGCGTCCTCGGCGGAGATGGCCTTCATCTCGCCCTCGACCGCCTTGCCGGCGGGGCCTCCGGCCGCCCCGAAGCCGCCGAAGAGGACGTTGCCGAAGGTGCGGTTCATCGCCTTGCACATGATCACGGTGAGGATGATGCCGGAGGTGCCGACGAGGCAGCCGGCGACGATGAGGACCTTGTTGAGGATGACGAAGCCGGCCGCCGCGCCCGCGAGGCCGGAGAAGCTGTTGAGGAAGGCGATGACCACCGGCATGTCGCCGCCGCCGATGGGCAGCACCCCGAGCACGCCGAGGGCGAGGGCGAGGGCGACCACGGCGTAGAGGGCCCAGCCGTGGCCCTGCGCGGCGAAGACCACGCCGAGGACGAGGAGGGCGGCGAAAAGGGCCGCGTTGACCGCCTTCTGCCCGGCGAAAAGGGTGGGCCGCCCGCCCATCTTGCCCGAGAGCTTTAGGTAGGCGACGAAGCTGCCGGTGAAGGTGACCCCGCCGATGAGCACGGCGAGGACGATGGCGACGAGGGTGACGGCGTCGGCGCGCTGGCCGAATTCGAACTCCGACCAGCCCACCAGCAGCGAGGCGAGTCCGCCGAAGCCGTTGAAGAGGGCGACCAGCTCGGGCATCCCGGTCATCTGGACCTTCTTCGCCCAGACCAGCCCGATGCCGCCGCCGAGGGCCAGGCCGGCGAGGATCCATTTGAAGTCGAGCAGTTGCGAGCCGTCGGGCCCCTGGCGGTAGAAGAGCGTCGCCACCACGGCGAGCAGCATGCCGAGGGAGGAAAGGAGGTTGCCGCGGCGGGCGGTCTCGGCGCGCCCCAGCATCTTGATCCCGAAGATGAAGAGGATCGAGGCGGCGATGTAGGCAAGATCGATGAGCTTTTCTTCCATGGGGGCGGACGGGGCGGACGGGGCGGAAGCGAAGATGGTTGGGTCGCGGAGCAGACAGGGTTCAGTCGCGGGGCAAACAGGGTTGGATCGCGGGGCAAACAGGGTTGGGTCGCGGAGCAAACAGGGTTGGGTCACTTGCCCTTCTTCTTGAACATGCCGAGCATGCGGTCGGTCACGAGGTAGCCGCCGACGACGTTGATGCTGGCGAGGACGAGGGCGGCGAAGCCGAGCCATTTGCCGAGACCGCCGTCGAGCGAGCCGGCGGCGATCAGGGCGCCGACGACGGTGATGCCCGAGATGGCGTTCGAGCCCGACATCAGCGGGGTGTGGAGCTGGCTCGGCACCTTTTGGATCAGCTCGAAGCCGAGAAAGGCGGCCAGCACGAAGACGAAGAGGAGGAGGACGAGGATTTCCATTGGGGTCGGGGGTAGGTGAACGGTAAACAGTTCACGGTTCACGGTTCACGGTTCACTGGCTCTGAAACGTTCATGCACGATCTCGCCGCCATGCGTGATCAGGCAGCCTTTCTGGATCTCGTCTTCGGGATCGATGCGGACGAGCTTCGATTCCTTGTCCCAGAAATGCTCGATCATGTTGGCGAAGTTGGCGGCGAGGACTTGGGTGGCGTGCTTGGCGACGAGGCCTTCGTAGTTGGCCAGGCCGATCAGCTTCACGCCGTTTTCGGTCACGGTCTCCTCGCCGGGCACGACGCCCTCGACGTTGCCCCCGCCCTCGGCGGCGAGGTCGACGACGACGCTGCCCGGCTTCATCCCGGCGACGACGTCGGCCTTCACCAGCACGGGCGGCTTGCGGCCGAAGACCTTCGCCGTGGTGATGACGACGTCGCTCTCGGCGCAGACCTTGGCCTGGGCGGCGCGCTGCTTCTCGAGCTGCTCGGAGGTCAGTTCGCGGGCGTAGCCCTGGTCGGTGCCGCCGGTCTCGCCGAGGTCGATGCGCAGGGCCTTGGCCCCGAGCGACTCGGCCTGCTCCAGGGCCTCGGGCCGCACGTCGAAGGCGGTCACCCGCGCGCCGAGGCGCTTGGCCGTGGCGATGGCCTGCAAGCCCGCCACGCCGATGCCGACGACGAAGACCTTGGCCGGCGAGATCGTGCCCGCCGGAGTCATCATCATGGGAAAGATCGCGCCGAGCCGGTTCGCCGCCAGCACCACGGCGACGTAGCCGGCGAGGTTCGCCTGCGAGCTGATCGCGTCCATCTTCTGGGCGAGGGTGGTGCGCGGGACCATCTCGAGGCTGATCGCGCTGACGCCCCGGCCGGCGAAGGCGGCGATCAGATCGGCCTCGTTGAAGGGGTCGAGAAAGCTGATGTGGATCGCGCCCTGCGGCAGCGCCGCGACCTCCTCGGCGGAGGGCTTGCGCACCCGCAGGACGAGTTCGGCCGAGGCGAGGGCGGCGGCGCGGTCGGTCGCGACGGTGGCGCCGGCCGCAGCGTAGTCGGCGTCGCGATGGTCGCAGCGGGCGCCCAGGCCCGATTCGACGAATACCTCGGCGCCGAGGCCGACGAGTTTCCGGGCCGCCGCCGGGTCGAGGGCGGCGCGGGTTTCGACGGGGTCTGTCTCCTTGGGGACGAAAATCTTCATGCCGTTGCGTGGATCGGGAGGGAAGCGATGGGGGGCT
>SLGN01000176.1 GCA_007123695.1 Verrucomicrobiales bacterium | reverse complement strand
GCTTCCAAAAATGCGCCACGAGCGCCACCTACCAGATTCTAAGCCGCCATCCGATGATCGCCGGAGCCACCCGATGGAGTCCGCACGCGACCCGGTTCGCCCCGAAGGAGCTGCACTTTTTCAGCGATGAACGCAACTACGCTCGCGGTCTCCCGTGGTATGCCAGCCATTTCGAGCAAGAAAGCGCCCGTTGCATGGAAGCGACCCCGGAGTACATCACCTCGGAGCTGGCCTTGCGGAGAATGGCGGAGGCGCTCCCCGACGCGAAAATCGTCGTGATGCTGCGCGACCCGGTGAAACGGGCCTACAGCGCGTGGAACCACTGGACCCAGCTCCCGCCGGAGAGACGCTGGCGAGTCTTCGATCCAGAAGCGGGTTTCCGGGAGAACCTCGAGCTCGAGTTCGAGGCGCTGAAGAAGAAGCCCTTCTACTACCGCTTCCTCGGACGGGGCTTCTACATCGACCAGATCGAGCGTTTGGAAGCCTACTACCCGCGAGAGCGAGTGTTTTTCGGATTCGCCGAACGCCTGAAGCAGGGGCAAGGGGAGATCGAGCGGCTGCAGCGCTTCATCGGGGTGCCCGTGATGGATCTGCCCAACCGGATGCACCATTCCCGCAGCTACGGAATCGCCCCGCTCGACGAGGAGACCGCCAGCTTCCTCCGGAGCGTCTACGAGCCCTACGACGACCGTCTCGCCGAACACCTCGGCGTCGCCCTGCCGTGGCGCGAGCCGGAGCCGTCCCCTGCCGACCAGGCTCCGGACTCTCGGGACGCGCCCTACGTCGTGAATCCCCGGCACCGCCGCCTGATCGACCTCGAAGCGGGGATCTTCCCGAAACCCGACCTCGCGCCGCCGGAACTCATGGAGTCCGCCATCCGCGACCCCGCGATGCATCCGAGGGCCGACGACCGCGACGCCCCGCTCGCGGTGATCACCGTCTACTGGAACTTCCCTGGCTTCCGGCGCCCGGCCTCGAACCTCTTGCGCTTTCTCCGGGATCTGGACTGCCAGGGCATCCCCGTCTACGGGATGGAGCTGCATCTCCGCGGCGCTCCGTCGTTGATGCGGGCCAACCCGCGCTGGCTCTGCCTCGAAATCGGCGAGGAAAACATCCTCTGGCAAAAGGAGGCGATGTTCAACCGGATCGCCCGGGAGGTGCCGCCGCATATCCCATGCATCGCAGCAATGGATTGCGACATTCGCTTCGAAAGGCCGGACTGGGCGCGGCGAAGCGTCGAGGCGCTGGCCTCCACCCCCGCCGTCCAGCCTTTCACGCTCGCGGTCTGGACCGACGAGTGCGGGCGGGCGAAGATGACGCGCTCCTGCTCGGCGAGGGACGGGCTGAGCGCCGCATGGCACACCCACCCGGGCTTCGCCTGGGTCTACCGCCGGGAGTTCTTCGACGGTCCCGGGTACTACCCGTGGTGCGTGGTCGGGGGCGGGGACACCGCGAACGCGGACGCTTTGCTCGACCCGGACCTCTTCCCCTCCACCGAGCGCGCGGTGGGGACCGTGAACCTGCGCAACGGCCTCTACGGGCGCTGGGCCGCAGAGGTGCAGGCCTTCATGGGCGGCGAGCGGCCCGGCTGGGTGGAGGGCCAGGTCTGGCACGAGTGGCACGGCGACTGGAGGAGCCGCCAGTACGTGGATCGGCACAAGGGCGTCATGGAGACCTTCGACGCGACCTTGCACACGCGTCTCGCCCCGTCCGGCCTGCTCGAATGGACCGACGAGGCTCCCGAGCGCTATCGCGAGAAACTCAGGAACTACTTCGACAACCGGAAGGAGGACGGCGCCCGATGAACCAGATTTTCCCCAAACCGGACTCCGCCCCACCGCAGATAATCGAAGAGGCGATCGCCGACCCGGCGATGTTTCCCCGCACCGACGGCGACGACGCCCAGCTCGCGGTGGTCACCGCCTACTGGAACTTCGCGGGCTACCAGCGACCGTCCGCCAACCTCCTCCGTTTTCTGCGCGAAATGGATTTCCAAGGCATTCCGGTCTACGGGATGGAAATCCTCATCCCTGGGAGCACGCCCCTGATGCGCTCGAACCGCCGCTGGCTTTGCGTGGAGATCGCCGAAGAGAACATCATCTGGCAAAAGGAGCCGATGCTCAACCGCATCGCGAAAGAGGTGCCCGGGCACATTCCTTGCATCGCCGCCCTCGACAGCGACATCCATTTCGAAGCGCCGGACTGGGCGCAGCGCTGCGTCGATGCCCTCGAGAGCACGCCGGCCATCCAGCCCTTCACCCTGGTGGTGCGCGGCGGCGAGAACGGCAGGGTGGAGATGACGCGGGTCTGCGCGGCCAAGGCTGGGCTCAACCGCGAGTGGACCACCAATCCGGGATTCGGCTGGGCCTTCCGCCGGGAATTTTTCGAAGGGCCGGGCTTCTACCCTTGGGCGGTGACCGGCGGCGGCGACACCGCGACCGCCTCGGGCTTGCTCGACATCGAGCCCTTCGCCGCCATCGAGCGCTCGATCGGTCCCGTCAACCTTTCCAACGGAGTCTACAGCCGATGGAAAGCGCAGGTGCGCCGCTTCCTCGACGGCACGAGTCCAGGCTGGATCGAGGGCAGCGCCTGGCACGAATGGCACGGCGACCGGAAGCACCGGCGCTACGTCGAGCGGCACCGGGAAATCATGGAGACCTTCGACGCGTCCCGGCACGTCCGCCTGGACGAAAACGGCCTGCTCGCCTGGACCGAAGCCGCGCCGGACGGATACCGGGAGAAGATGCGAAGCTACTTCAGCACCCGCCACGAGGACGGGCGCTGAGAAATCCGGGGCGATCAGGGGTGCGGCTCTCTGAGATCGAAGCTCCGGAAATCGCAATCGATTCGGAGTACCCGCCGAGGGTCGTTTGGCACGACTTCGAAATCCTCGGTCCTCAGGCAATCCACGCGGCGATTGTAGTAACAAGCAAACGGGAGAGATCCGGTTTGGAAACAGACGACCCGTTCGCACGAGGCGACCATGTCGCAGTATTCCTTGATCGAGGAAAACGCAACAGACTCGAAGTGCTTGGCCGCAGGATGGACTTCGAATCCACGCACCGCAAGATCGTAGGTTTCTCGAACGATTGTCAGGGCATCGGGATAGCGGCGGCGCACGAAGTCTTCGATGTGCTCGAAGCAGTCCCTTCCCCCAGGTCGAAGGCGGTAGCTGGAAATGTTGAGATCCAGCAGAATCCGGCCCTCCAACCCGCGACGGGGCTGCGGTTGATAGCTCAGACGGGCGATCCGCTGGGACTCGGCGAAAAGACCCGCCTTGAGAATTCCCGGATCGAACACGTGCCGCTTGAAAGGCTGATGCTCGGTTTTTACCCCATCGACCAGATCCCCCTCCTCGACCGGCTTTTCACCCATGATCCACGGGTTATCCTCGAACAGGAGCGAGTAGGCTTCGGGATTGGATTTCAGTTGGCTTTCCCGCGCGACGTAAACTTCGTAGCCCAGCTCCCGGTAGAGCCGGGCCCGGCACGAACGCCAGAAGGCCTCGCCCACGGCCGTGTGGGGCAGCAGGACAAGCGGGGGTTTGCGAGGCTGTTCGAGAACCATGACTCAAGCGACGACACCGAGTGCCCGATGGTGGACTCCGGGATCCCGACCAGATTATCGACCGCTACCGATAGAGCAAGAATCAAAACGCCGGATTTAGCCCTGCGGCAGAGTCATCGCGTGTCCCTGATCGCCGCAAGACCTTCCGCGCTCGCCTCGACGGCTCCCGCCTCGGTGATGAGGGCGGTGACAAGCCGGGCGGGGGTCACGTCGAAGGCGTCGTTGCGGGCGGGGGAATTTTCGGGGGTGATCCGCACCTCCTCGAGCCGTCCGTCGGCGGCGAGACCGCCGACGTGGGTCACCTCGCGGTCGGAGCGTTGCTCGATGGGGATCTCGGCGACGCCGTCGTGATTGGTCCAGTCGATGGTGCTGCGGGGGGCGGCAACGTAGAAGGGCAGCCGGTGCTCGCGCGCCGCGAGGGCCTTGAGGTAGGTTCCGATCTTGTTGGCGGCGTCGCCGCTGGCGGCGACCCGGTCGGCCCCCACGAGGCAGAGGTCGGCGAGCCCGCGCTGCATCAGGTGGCCGGCGGCGTTGTCGCTGACGACGGTGTGGGTGGTTCAGGCGCGGTCGAGGCTGGCGTCGTCCGCCTTGTCGAACATGTCCACGGAAGGCCGCAGGCGGCGGATGCACCGATGAGGGGAGCTTCACGAACCCGCATCGTTCGGATGGCCTCGGCGGCGGCATCGAGGCTGCGAAGCTGGCCCCATTCCACCCGATGAGGCGGCAGGGTCTGGTCGAGGAAGGTGACGCTGCCGGGCTTCTCGCCCAACTCGATCGAGCGCCTCCATTCGGCGCGGAGCTTCATTGACTGGGCTTGCTCGCGAAGACGGGCCGGGGTTCAGTCCAGAGGAAGGATCTGCACCGCGTCGATGTGGGCGTTGCCGTCGATGCCCTCGTTGCTCACGACCACGGCGCCGGGCTTGCCCGCCTCGAAGCGGAAGACGCCGAGCCCGTAGAATCCGTTGGCGAGGGGCGGGGCGATGCGCTGGTTGACCGCCTGGGTCTTCTCGCCGTCGGCCGAGACCACGGTGACCGGAGTCTTCGAGGACCGGTTCTCGTGGGCCTGATGCGAGATCCGCACCTCGTATTCGCCGTCTTCGGGCACGCGGAACTCGAAGGTCGCCGTCGCCACCTCCTGCCCGCCGGGCCGGGCCGCGCCGATGTAGCGGTAGCCGTTCTCGACGTGCCGCGGCAGGCCGGCCCCGTGGTTCCATTCGCCGGTCAGCTTGGCTTCGTCGTCGTCCACCACGATCCCGTCGAGCTGGGTCTTCGGAATCCAATCCAGTTCCGGCTCGCCGAGGTCGGGCAGGTTCGGGTCCACCGCGAACTCGTCGGCGAGGGTGGTGCGCCGCATGTTGCCGGGCAGCTGCATCAGCTTCACGAGTTCGTCGAGGTGCTGGTAGTAGGCCTCGCGCGGGCTCGCGTCGTGCTGGGAGGAGAGGGCGGCGGCCTTGCCGACGACGACGCCCATCATGCCGCAGGTCTTCATCACCCGGATGGTGCCAAGGGCCTCGTGGGTGACGCTGATGTTGCGCCCGGCCATGAAGAGGTTCTCGATGTTGCGCGAGTAGAAGCAGCGGTAGGGCACGGGGTAGCCGCGCTTGCGGTCGACGCCCTTGCCGTGGACGGCCACGGAGATGAAGGGATTGTCGGGGAACTTCTTCTCGTACTGCTCGGCGGGGTAGTGGAGGTCGATGGACCAGGTCGTGAGGACGCAGCCATCGGGGAAGGGCTTCTTGTTGACGATGTCCTCCTCGGTGAGGACGACGTCGCCGAGGAGCTGGAGGGTCTCGCGGGTGCCGCCGATGTAGGCGAGCCAGGTGAGGCGGGCGTTCTTGTGGCCGAGCATGTCGGGGTCGTAGCGCTCGTAGGCGCCCTTGTTCTTCATCGCGTTCCACGCGCCGAAGGCGGCGAGGTGGTTCCAGTCGCGGATCTCCTCGAGATCGAGGAGGGGGTGCTTGTCGTAGCCGCTCTCCCAGAACCACTCGGCGTGGAATTTCCTGGGGTAGGGGAAGTCGCCCTCTTCGAGATCGAGGGCCCAGGGCGTCTCGGGGAAGCTCTGGGGCTCGTCGGCGTTTTCCCACCGCCACATGTTGGACATGCCCATGCGCCCGCCGTCGATCATCTCGTGGTCGGCCCCGGCCATCAGTCCGATGGTGCCGTGGCCGGTGGCGTCGCAGAAGTTCCGAGCGGAAAAGCGCCGCAGCGCTCCGGTGCGGGTGTCGAAGGCGTGTATGGCGGCGATCTTCGCGGGCGACTCCATATCGACCTTGTAGGCGTGGTGGTTGAGGAAGAGCGAGATGTTCGGCTCGGTCGAGACGATGTCCTTCTTCTTCGCGTCCTCGAACTCCTCGTAGGTGCCGGGCGAGAGGGTGGCGTGGTCTTCGAACTCGCGAACGATGTCGCCGATGGGATAGAGACCGGGAGGCGTGTTGCCCTTGGCCCACACGCGAACTTCGGAGGAGCCGTTGCCGCCGAGGACGGGCCGGTTTTGAACGAGGGCCACCTTCAGGCCCATGCGGGCGGCGGAGATCGCGCCGCAGGATCCGGCGTAGCCGCCGCCGACGAAGACGATGTCGAAGGGTCCCTCGTCGGTGGGCTCCTCGGGCAGGCCGAGCATGGTCCGGCGCCATGCCGGGAGGACCTCGCTGGAGTTGTCGGGCACGAAGTCGGGATCCTTCGAGAAAAGGATCGCGTCGCAGCGGCCGTTGAAGCCGGTCAGATCGACGAGGGCGAGCTCGAGCTGCGCCTTGTTCGAGGCCACGGAGATGGAGCCGCCGTCCTCCCAGTGCCACTGGTCGCCGGTCTTGCCGAAGACATGGGGCAGCACCTCGCCGTCGATCCTGAGCTGGAAGCGGCCCGGCGCGGCGGAGGCATCGACGGTGTCGGCGAACTTCTCGACCCAGTTCTTCGTGCGCACCCAGACGCGGTAATCGCCCGTCTCGGGAAAGGACACCTTGGTGACGGCGTCGGCGACCGGGTTGCCGAGACCGTGGGCGAGCAGATAGGGCGAGCCCATCGTCTCGATGAACTGGGTATCGAGCTGCCAGCCGCCATGGTCGGCGAAGGCTTCGGCCTCGACGAGGACCTGCTGGGCGGAAAGGGAGAGGGGCAGCGCGAGCGCCGCCAGAAGGAAGGGGAATTTCATTACGTAAAGGTGGCCGAGGTCGCGGCGAAAATCCAGTGGAGATGTCCCCGGCAAATATCACCCGGCCCGAATCCGCGTCCTTTCGCGAATGGGGAGTGCAGGACGAAAAGGCGGCTGCTGCGATTGCTGAGATTGTTGCGATGTGCCCGCTTCGGTTGGGGCGAGAATTCCCTTCTTCGAGGGGGCCGACCCTCCGTAGCTCAAGGGCATCGTCCCGCCTCCGCTCCGACGCGTATCGGGATTTGAAAGCGCCCGCCAACGCGTCTACCGTCCGCACGTCATGAAATTCATCCCCGTCCTCATTGCCGCCGCCTTTTTCGTCGCTCCGTCCCCCGTCCTCCGCGCCGAGGACGAGACAATCAAGGTCAGCGAGTTCACCTTCTCCTACGACAAGCCGTGGGTCCGCCAGCAGGTCGCCAGTTCGATGCGGGCGGGCCAGTTTCTCTACGAGCACTCCGAGGAAGGCCTCGAGAACGTCGAACTCGTGATCTTCTTCTTCGGTGCCGGCGGTGGCGGCGGCGTCCAGGCCAACATCGACCGGTGGCTCGGGCAGTTCGAGGGCACGCCGGAATCGAAGACCGAGGAGCGCGAGATGGGCGACCGCAAGGTCGTGTTCCTGACGGCGAAAGGCACCTACATGGAGACGATGGCGGGGGCCGGTCCTTTTTCCGGAGCTCCGAAGACGGCCAAGCCCGACTATACCATGCTCGCCGCGATCCTCCCGAGCGAGCAGGGAGATGTCTTCATCAAGGTGACCGGTCCGACCAAGTCGGTCGATGCGATGAAGGATGCCTACGAAGCCTTCGTCGCGAGCCCCTTCGCGAAGTGATCCGGCCCGGTCTCTGCGCCGCTGCGGTGGCGTGACGGCGCCGAGGCAATCCCGTTTCGTCCGGGAAACCGGCGCCGGGCCCGGCACCCCGCGCCATCGCGGAGTCGCCGAACGGGTGGAAGTTGCGGTAGGATCGGAACTGTCGCCCGATCCCGCCATGAACATTCCCCGCATCCTGCTCGCCGCTGCCGCCCTCCTGGTTCCCGTTTTCCCGGTCCTCTCCGAGGAAAAACCGCTGCGGGTCGGCATCGTCGGGCTCGACACCTCGCACGTCCCCGCCTTCACCAAGATCTTCAACGATCCCTCGGCCGAGGGCGACCTCGCCGGGGCGGAAGTGGTGGTCGGCTACCCCGGCGGAACCGACATGCCGGCGAGCGCGGACCGGGTCGAGCGTTTCACCGAGCAGGTCCGGGAGATGGGCCTGGAGATCGTCGCGACGATTCCCGAATTGCTTGAGAAGGTCGATGCGGTGCTGCTTGAAAGCGTCGACGGGCGCATCCATCTCGAGGAGGCGCGGCAGATCCTGCCTTCGGGCAAGCCGGTCTTCATCGACAAGCCGCTCGCGGGGAACCTGCCCGAGTCCATCGCCATCTTCGAACTGGCCCGCAAGCACGGGGCACCGGTCTTTTCCAGTTCCTCGACCCGCTTCCGCGACAGCTTCGCCGGTCTTGCGACCAACGAGGAGCTCGGCGAAATCCTCGGAGCGGCGACCTGGGGGCCTTGCTCCTACCAGAGCGGCACGCCCGACCTCTTCTTCTATGGAATCCACGGGGTCGAGGCGCTCTACACCATCATGGGCACGGGCTGCCAGACGGTCGCCCGGGCGAAGGGGCCGGTGCACGACCTCGTTTCCGGCACCTGGGAGGACGGCCGCATCGGCACCTACCGCGGGATCGTGCGGGGCAAGGCGGTCTCGGGAGCGATGGTCTTCGGCAGCAAGGGCGCCGTGCAGATCTCCGAGCCCTCCAGCTACGCCAATCTCTGCCGCGAGATCGCCACCTTTTTCCGGACCGGCGAGCCTCCGGTGAGCGAGCAGGAGACCCTCGAGCTGCTCGCCTTCATGGAAGCCGCCGACGAGAGCCACCGTGAGGGCGGCAAGCCCGTCTCCCTCGCCGAAGTGCTGGAAAAGGCCCGCGCCGAGGCCGCGAAGCTTCTGGAGTAGTCCGTCCTTTCCGCTGCCTTGCTGCGCGCCTGCCGCAGCCGTTCTCCTCGTCCCTCTCCGTAGTGCCCTGCCTCTCCGATCAACCCCCGATCCCGCCATGAAGGACCTCTCCCGCCGCCGCTTTTTCGAGAACTCCGTGATGGCCGCCGCCGCCGCAGCCCTGCCGGCGCGACTCTCCGCCGCCGCCAAGACGCCAGCTCCCGCGAGCGCGAACGAACGGCTCACCGTCGCCGTGATCGGTTGCGGGATCCGGGGCAAGGCCCACGCCCGCGCCCTCGCGGCGCAGCCCGACTGCGACATCGCCTACGTCTGCGACCCCGATCTCGACCGGGCCGACGAGGTGGGCGAGCTGCTCGCCGGCGAGCTGCAGCGGCCTGCGCCGAAAAAGGTCCAGGATTTGCGGGTCGTCCTCGACGACGACTCGGTCGATGCCGTCTTCATCGCCACTCCGAACCACTGGCATTCGCTCGCCGGAATCTGGGCGATGCAGGCGGGCAAGGACGCGTATGTCGAGAAGCCGGTGAGCCAGAACGTCGAGGAGGGGCGTCGGCTCGTCCAAGCCGCGCGCAAGCTCGGCCGCATCTGCCAGACCGGCACCCAGAACCGTTCGCGCGGGGCTCTCGCGGAGGCGGTCCGCTACATGCGCGAAGGCAAGCTGGGCGAGGTGAAGCTCGCCCGCAGCATCATCTACGGCGGTCGGGGCTCCATCGGCGGGCCCGTGGAGACGCCGATCCCGCCCCGCTGCGACTACGACCTCTGGGCGGGGCCCGCCCCCATGGCGAAGCTCACCCGGGCGCGCTTCCACTACGACTGGCACTGGATGTGGGACACCGGTAACGGGGACATCGGCAACAGCAACGTCCACTCCATCGACATCTGCCGCTGGGGCCTCGGCGTGAGCGGTCTCGGGCGCAGCGCCATCAGCTACGGAGGGCGCCTCGGCTACACCGACGTGGGGGAGACGCCGAACTCGCAGGTGGCCGTCTTCGACTTCGGCGACAAGACCATCGTCTCGGAGACGCGCGGGCTGCGCACGGCGCCCTTCCACCCCGCGATCAAGGCGATGTGGTTCTTCTACGGCAGCGAGGGCATCATCGCCGAGACCGGACTCTACGATCCCGATGGCAACCTCGTCGAGGCCTTCGAAGGCCGTTCCGTGAACCATTTCGCCAACTTTCTCGACGCGGTGCGCACGCGCCGGCAGGAGGACCTCACCGCCGAGATTCTCGAGGGCCATCAGTCCTCGGCGCTCTGCCATCTCGCGAACATTTCCTACCGGCTCGGGCAGCACGCCTCCGTCGACGAGATCGCCAGCCGGCTCGGCGAGGTCGAAACGAACGAGGAGGCCCGCGAGGATTTGGAGCGCACCCGGCACTACCTCGCCGAGGCCGGGGTCGATCTCGCCGCGACGCCCCTGACCCTTGGCCGCCACCTGCGGCTCGACGGCGACAAGGAGCGCTTTCTCGACGATCCCGAAGCCGATGCCCTGCTCGGTCGCCAATACCGGGCGCCCTTCCTGCTGCCGAAGGAGAGCGAAATCTGAGCGTGACGCGCCGCCGGAGGGCCGCGTCG